>DEST01000040.1 GCA_002361365.1 Alphaproteobacteria bacterium UBA3307 | reverse complement strand
AGAGCAACTGACTCTTAATCAGTGGGTCGAGGGTTCGAATCCCTCAGCGCGTACCATACAAGAGGCCACCCTTCGGGGTGGTTTTTTGTATGGTACTGTGCGCAAGTGATAAGAAACCGGTTCATCTCAAAAGTTGGTTCATCGTCAAAAATAGGACAGGAAAAACAACCCCAAAGTGTTGTTTGGGGACGATGGGCGAAGTTTTTCGGCAGGCAAGGGAATGTTCAGTGCCCGCGGCGAGCCGCTGGAAACAAGTATCTGAAGCAACACAAATGTGTTGCAAGACAGAGTAAAAAATTATAAAAAAATCAATCACCAGAGCTATAATTGCGGCTCTCGTTTCAATGGATAAAAAATATTGATACATTGCCGTTTAGCCGGCTATATAAAAGTTGATATTGAAGGGCTTTCAAATGTTATTTTATCTTCAACTTTTATTCTCCCGTAAGTTATAATATTTCAACTTATGGTTTGCATAATTGAGATTTTATATTTGACATCAGATTACTAAAACATTATATATAACTTGGTGGTTAATATGTATTAAAGGTGAATTATGACTAAGATAAAATCAATCAGAGGCAGAATTGATGACAATGAACCGAATCCGGTAGATGTGCACGTTGGGCAACGAATCCGTTTGCGTCGTACCATTTTGCATATTACGCAGCAGCAAATGGCTGATATGCTTGGGCTTACTTTTCAGCAAGTACAAAAATATGAAAAAGGAGCAAACCGTGTTGGGGCTAGCCGTTTATGGGATATAAGTAAGGTGCTTAAAGTGCCTATGGATTTCTTTTTTGAAGATATGGACGACGATGTGGCTTCGCTTAGTCCGAGAATGTTGAATGCAAGCCCGCAAACATTAATGGTTGCCGAAAGCTCTGCCGTGATTGATGATGACCCTATGAAACGTGCAGAAACTTTGCAGTTGGTACGTGCATATTATAAAATTCCGAATCGAAATATTGCCAAACAATTGTTTGATTTGATGGTGGCACTTTCTAAATCTACAGCAGGTTTAGCTCATATGATGGACGAATGTCCGCGATATGGTGATGAAGACTACGATGAATAATTTGGAAAAACCAAAGTTTTTCGGGCGGCGCAAGGGGCGCATTATTCATAAAGCAAAAAGTTTTTTGCTTGATAGTTTTTTGCCGTGTATGTTATTAGATTCCACCCATAAAAATAATATGGCGGAATGCTTTGGTGTATCTAAAAGCAAATACTATTTGGAAATAGGCTTCGGTGATGGCGACCATTTGGCCGCATTGGCAAAACGTATGCCTGATGTAGGTTTTGTAGGAGTGGAAGTTTATCAAAACGGGGTGGCGCAACTTTTGTCATTGCTAACCGGACTTAAAAAAGGAAATCCTGAAGATTTGCAACAAGTTGCTTTAGAAACAGGGCGTGCTGACAATGTACGAATCTATAATGATGATGTTCGCTTGCTATTCGATGCTCTGCCTGATGCAGCGTTTGATAAAATCTATTTGCTGTTTCCTGATCCGTGGCCCAAAAAACGGCATGCTGAGCGACGTTTTATCAATCCGGATAATCTGAAAGAATTGGCGAGGCTCTTAAAAAAAGGCGGTATTTTACAGGTGGCAACCGATCATCCGATTTATAAACGATGGACACTTGAAACAATGCACAATAATCCGCATTTTAGATGGACGGCAAAAACGTCTGACGATTGGCGAAATCCACCGGCTGATTGGGTGGAAACCAAATATCAGCGCAAGGCTGTCAGAGAGGGACGTCGTCCGGTATTTTTTGAGTTTGAACGGCTGTGAAATCGCTGAAAAACGACTTTAAAAAATCCAGAAAAACAGAATCGTTGTGTGCGTTTTAGACTCGAAATGGCGATTCTGTCATTTTTTTTAAAATATTTTTAATTTTTTGCTTGCAATTCAATTTTTGTTATGTTATAAGCTCGCTACAACAATTGTTTTGAGAGGGTTTACCTCGCAGCGAAGCAAATATAAAATATAGCGCAAACCTTTGTTGCGAAAGAGTTTGCAAAGTTTAACAAATTTTAGATGGCAGGGGATACCGCGTGAGGTGTTTTTTGCCGTTTAGTTATAGGAAAAGTATAAAATGGAAACACAAAATATACGAATTCGCCTGAAGGCTTTTGATCATCGTTTGCTCGACCTTTCTACTGCAGAAATCGTGCATACGGCCAAGAGAACAGGCGCAAATGTAAGAGGTCCGATACCTCTGCCGAACAAAATCGAAAAGTTTACGGTGAATCGTTCGCCGCACGTTGATAAAAAATCTCGTGAGCAGTTTGAAATTCGCACACATAAAAGACTTTTGGATATTGTCGACCCAACACCGCAAACGGTTGATGCTTTGATGAAGCTTGATTTGGCTGCCGGTGTTAATGTTGAAATCAAATTGTAATAATTTAATGTTGGTGCTTTTAGAGAGCTATCAACCTATTAAGAAAAGGAAAAATAATAATGCGTACTGGTCTAATCGCAAAAAAATTAGGAATGTCCCGCATTTTCCAAGCAGACGGAACACATGTGCCGGTAACGGTTCTGAGTGTTGAGGGTTTGCAGGTGGTAAATGTAAAGACTGCCGAAAAGGACGGATACAACGCGGTTCAGCTTGGAACCGGCGCCGTAAAGTCTAAAAATGTCAGCAAGCCGTTGAAGGGATATTTTGCTAAGGCTAAAGTGGAACCGAAAAAGAAACTATGGGAATTCAGAGTTTCTGAAGATTGCTTGCTTTCTGCCGGTTCCGAATTATCTGTGGAACATTTTGTTGCCGGACAATATGTTGATGTTTGTGCAACATCTAACGGTAAAGGCTTTGCCGGTGTTATGAAACGTCATAACTTTGCCGGTTTGGAAGCATCGCACGGTGTATCTATTTCGCACCGTTCACACGGTTCTACAGGACAAAGACAAGATCCGGGTAAAGTGTTTAAAGGCAAGAAAATGGCTGGACATATGGGAGCTGAACGGGTAACTGTTCAAAACCTGAAGGTTGTTTCGGTTGATTCTGCCAGAGGACTGATTATGGTTAAAGGTGGTGTTCCGGGGTGTGAAAACACTTGGGTAAGAATTACCGATGCGGTAAAGAAACCGGCAACTGTTGCTCTGCCGATGCCTGCCGGACTGAAAAAAGTTGATGAACCTGTTGCCGCTAAGGTGGAAACACCGGCGGAAAACGCAGAGTAATGTAAGGAAAAAGATATGAAACAGGACATCTTAAATTTAGAAAATAAAAATGTCGGTTCAATTGAACTGAATGACTCAATTTATGGTTTGGAAGTTCGTTCCGATATTTTGCAACGCGTTGTGACTTGGCAACTTGCCAGATTGCAAAGCGGCAATCACGCTACCAAAGGTCGTTCCGATGTGGCTTTGACGCCGTCTAAACCGTTCAAACAAAAAGGTTCGGGCAATGCACGTCAAGGTTCAAGAAAAGGCGCACAATTCCGTAAAGGTGGCGTTGTTTTTGGTCCGATTGTGAGAGATCACTCTTTTGATTTGACCAAAAAGTTCAGAAAACTCGGTCTGAAGACCGCTCTCTCGGCAAAAGCGAAAGAGGGGAACCTTATTGTTATTGATGAGGCAAAGCTGTCGGCTCCTAAAACAAGCGACTTGAAAACTAAGTTGGCTGCTTGCGGGTGGACAAACTGCCTGATTATTGACGGTAAGGAAGTGGATGTCAATTTTGCGCTTGCCAGCCGCAATATTGAGGGAGTAGATATTCTTCCGACAATTGGGGCAAACGTTTATGACATCTTGAGAAAGGACAAACTGGTATTAACCAAAGACGCGGTGAATTGCTTAGAGGAGAGATTAAATGGCTAATAACAAATCAAACAATGTGACTGCGGCAATGTATGATACATTGGTACGTCCGGTAATTACCGAAAAATCTATGATTTCATCGGAGGCAGGAAAAGTGGTATTCATAGTACCTTTATCTGCAACCAAAGAATGCATTAAATCTGCTGTTGAAGCAATTTTTAATGTAAAAGTAAATAAGGTAAATACCATCAAACAATTCGGTAAGGTCAAGAGCTTTAGAGGTCATGAAGGACATCGTCCGGACTTTAAAAAGGCGATTGTTACACTTGCTGAGGGTCAAAATATTGATGTTACAACAGGAATTTAATTATGGCATTGAATACATATAAGCCTACATCTGCAGGGCGTCGCCAACTTATTCTCGTTGATAAAAGCGAGCTTTATAAAGGCAAGCCTGAAAAGAGTTTAACGAAAGGTATTTCGAAAACAGGTGGGCGTGATAATTACGGACACGTTACAAGTCGTCGTATCGGTGGCGGTCATAAACGCAGCTATCGTATGATTGATTTTAAGCGTAATAAATTTGATTGTGAGGCAACGGTTGAAAGAATCGAATATGATCCGAATCGTACGGCGTTTATTGCTTTGATTAGCTATAGCGACGGCGAAAAGGCTTATATTTTGGCTCCGCAAAGACTGAAAGCCGGCGATAAAGTAATTTCTGCTTCTAAGGCAGATATTAAGCCGGGTAATGCTATGCCTCTTAAGAATATGCCGGTTGGTACGATTGTACACAACATTGAGCTGAAGTCGGGCAAAGGCGGCCAGTTGGTACGTTCTGCCGGATGCTATGCGCAAGTTGTAGGTAAGGACGCCGGTTATGTTCAACTGAAGCTGAATTCTGGTGAACTTCGTATTGTTCGTGAAGAGTGCTTGGCAACAGTCGGCGCTGTTTCAAATCCGGATAACCAGAATATTTCTCTTGGCAAGGCTGGTCGCAATCGTTGGCTCGGTAACCGTCCGGTTACGCGTGGTGTTGCGATGAATCCGGTTGATCACCCGCTCGGTGGTGGTGAAGGCAGAACCTCAGGCGGTCGCCATCCGGTTACACCGTGGGGTAAGCCGACTAAGGGAGCCAAGACTCGTTCTAACAAGAAGACAGATCGCTTTATTATGAGATCTCGTCACGATAACAAAAACTAATAAGGAGAAAAGCTAATGACTCGTTCTGTATGGAAAGGACCTTTTGTTGATGGCTATCTCTTGAAGAAAGCTGACGCTGCTAGAAATGCTAGCCGTAATGAAGTGATTAAAATTTGGTCCCGTCGTTCAACAATGTTACCGCAATTTGTCGGTTTGACATTTGGTGTTCATAACGGTCACAAATTTATTCCGGTACTGGTTACCGAAGATATGGTTGGTCACAAATTCGGTGAATTTGCTCCGACTCGTACCTTCTACGGCCACACCAAAGATACTGCGAAGAGAGGTTAATTATGGCTGAAAATCAAGTAAAACAAGCAAAGGCTGTTTGCCGCGCCATTCGCACAAGTGCTCGCAAGCTGAATTTGGTGGCACAAACCATTCGCGGGCTGAAGGCGGAGAAAGCGGTAGCCGAATTGAGCTTCTCCAAGAAGAGAATCGCAAAGGTTGCGTTGGAATTGTTGCAATCAGCAATTTCCAATGCGGAAAATAATCATAATATGAATATCGACAAGCTTGTCGTAAGTGAGGCATATGTCGGTAAAGGTATTGTAATGAAGCGTATGAACGCTCGTGGTCGCGGAAGAAGCGCGCGGATTTTAAAGCCGTTTTCAATGATGACCATTGTCGTTTCAGAGTGTGGGGAGTAAGATAAATGGGACAGAAAGTTAATCCTACCAGTCTTCGTTTAGGTGTAAATCGCACTTGGGACTCTCGTTGGTATGCTGATGAAAAGTTTACTGACTATCTCCACGAAGATCTGAAAATTAAAAAATTTTTGAATGAGAAATTGGATCAGGCCGGTGTCAGTCGTATTGTGATTGAACGTCCGGCTAAAAAGGCCAGAGTCACCATTCATTCAGCCAGACCGGGTGTTGTAATTGGCAAGAAGGGACAGGATATTGAAAATTTAAGAAAAGAAATTCAAAAATTGACTGAATCCGAAGTGCAATTAAACATCGTAGAAGTCAGAAAGCCGGAGCTTGATGCAAAATTGGTTGCTGATTCGGTGGCGCAACAGTTGGAACGCCGTGTGGCATTCCGTCGTGCTATGAAGAGAGTTATGCAATCGGCATTGCGTTTGGGTGCAGAAGGTATCAAAGTTTGCTGCAGCGGTCGTTTGGGTGGTGCAGAAATTGCCAGAACCGAATATTACCGTGAAGGCCGTGTGCCGTTGCACACATTGCGTGCGGATATTGACTATGCAACCTCAACAGCTCATACGACTTATGGCGCTTGCGGCGTAAAAGTTTGGATCTATAAAGGCGAAATTTTAGGTCATGATCCGATGGCGCAAGACAAAAAGTTGACTGAACAAAAATAATAACGCGAGGTTGAAATAAAATGTTAAGTCCAAAACGTTTAAAATTCCACAAACAGCATAAAGGTCGTATTCACGGCTTGGCCAAAGGTGGATCTGAACTGAATTTCGGTATGTATGGTTTGAAGGCTTTGACTCCTGACCGTGTAACAGCGCGTCAAATTGAGGCAGCTCGTCGTG
>DEST01000047.1 GCA_002361365.1 Alphaproteobacteria bacterium UBA3307 | reverse complement strand
GCGCCAAAATCTCCACTCCGTTTTCGAGTTTTACTCTAAACATGGCATTAGGCAATTTTTCGACCACTTCTCCGGTCAGCTCAATCAATTCTTCTTTACTCATACAAAACCTCTATGATATTAAACTTGTCTTTGGTATAATCGCATAAAATATAATTTGCAAGTAATTTTTGTAATATTTTCGCCAAATTTGCTGTTTTTAATACATAACCTTATAGAGATAAAGCCCATAGGCCGGCGCACTGATACCGGCCTTAGTCCGGTCACAAGCTTCTAAAATACGCTTTACATCTGTTGGCTCAAGCTTACCGCAGCCTACTTGCATCAAAGTCCCGACCATATTACGCACCTGATGATAGATAAAAGAGCGCGCTTCTACCGTAAATATAATTTCATCACCAACCCTTTCAATTTCAAGTTTATCCAAGGTCTTAAGCGGTGATTTTGCCTGACATCCTGCACCGCGGAAAGAGCTGAAATCGTGGTGTCCAAGCAAATATTGCGCACCTTGGCGCATATTTTGAATATCCAGAGGATAGGTAACGTGCCAAACTCGATTAACCAAAAGCGGACTTGCCCCACGCCGATTCAAAATACGATAGATATATCCGCGACCTTTGGCAGAAAAACGCGCATGAAAATCATCTCCGACTTTTTCGGTATTTATCACACTTACAGGAGCCTGAAGCTCACGCAACAATGCATTTAAACTTTCTTGCATTTTATATTCACTCAACTCAAGTGCAATATCAAAATGTGCAACCTGCCCCAAAGCATGTACACCGGCATCAGTCCGTCCGGCAGCAAATACTTCTGTTGCCTGATGCGAAAATCCTTCAATGGCTCGTTCCAAAAATTCCTGAACGCTATTTCCGTCTTTTTGTTTTTGCCATCCGACAAGATTTGTGCCGTCATATTCGACCGTTATTTTATATCGCATACTTTTTCTCCGTTGCTTTGAATTATACACTAAGAGTTTTTTGCGTCAATAAAATAAAACATTTACATTTGCATTTGTCGCCGTTATATTAAAGGCAAATTTTATAAAGGAGAAAAATAATGCATAATACCCGTAAAGTTACTGAAGATTTAATTTGGCTCGGAGCCAGCGACCGCCGTTTGGCTCTGTTTGAAAATGTATATCCGCTTCCAAACGGCATATCATATAATTCATATTTATTGCTTGACGATAAAACCATACTGTTTGACACGGTCGATTCTGCTGTCCGCCATCAATTTTTTGAAAATTTGCAATACGCTTTGCACGGACGCACACTTGATTATGTCGTAATTCATCATATGGAACCCGACCATTGCGCCGAGCTGGCCTCTTTGTTGCAACTTTATCCTGATATAACCATCGTATGCAACGTTCAAATCAAAAAAATGATTGAGCAGTTTTTTGAACTGAATCTGCCATCGGAAAAGTATTTGTTAATAAAAGAAGGAGATACACTCAATTCCGGTAAACATACATTACAATTTGTGGCAGCCCCAATGGTACATTGGCCGGAAGTTATGATGACTTATGATGCAACGGATAAAATTTTATTTTCTGCCGATGCATTTGGTACATTTGGTGCACTTAACGGCAATATTTTTGCCGACGAAGTGCCCTTTGAGCGCGAATATCTTTACGAAGCACGTCGCTACTATACAAACATTGTCGGAAAATACGGCCCGCAAGTACAAAATGTCTTAAAAAAGGCCTGTGCACTCGATATTGCTATGATTTGCCCGTTACATGGCTTTGTTTGGCGTCAAAATTTGGATTATATAATCGGCAAATACACTCATTGGGCTGCTTATGAATCGGAAGATAAAGAAATTGTAATTGCTTATGGCTCAATTTACGGCAACACCGCTAACGCCGCCGAAATTTTGGCCACCAAATTAGCTGAAAAAGGAATTAAAAATATCCGCATTTATGATGTATCGGTAACTCATCCGTCTTACATCATAAGTGAGGCCTTTCGTGCTACGGCGTTGGTATTTGCCGCGCCGACTTATAATGCCGGCATTTTTGTAAATATGGATAATTTGTTGCGCGAACTGACGGCACATAATTTACAAAATCGCACCATTGCACTGATAGATAACGGTACTTGGGCTCCGCTTGCCGGCAAACAAATGGCGGAAGAAATTACAAAATGGAAAAATTGTCCCATCTTAGAGCCGAAACTATCCCTGAAATCATCTTTAAAACCAGAGCAAGAAGCCATACTTGACGAACTTGCCACCGCGTTATTTCATACTGTATCGGCATAGTTGATAAATTAACGATTTACTAAACAAAATGATTTATAACACATAGTTGTATATACAAAATTTAGGAGATTTTTAATGAAAAAATATATTGCAGAATTATTCGGAACATTTGTTCTGGTATTTATCGGTTGCGGTACGGTTGTATTTAGCTCGCCGTATATGGATTATCTCGGAATTGCCTTTGCATTTGGTCTG
Source organism: Alphaproteobacteria bacterium UBA3307 (assembly GCA_002361365.1). Classification (GTDB taxonomy): domain Bacteria; phylum Pseudomonadota; class Alphaproteobacteria; order RF32; family CAG-239; genus RUG410. Next base: position 3,309 of record DEST01000047.1, on the reverse strand, counting down.
GCACTGACCGCAATGGCATATTGCGTTGGTCCTATTTCCGGAGCACACGTTAATCCAGCTGTAACGCTCGGTGTTTTAACTGCCGGTAGAATGAGTCTTAAAGATGCTATCGGCTATATTATCTTTCAATTTATCGGAGCTACTCTCGGCGCGGCTGTTTTATACTATATGATTAGCGGTAAAATGAGTGGCTACAACTTGCAAATTTCCGGTTTGGGACAAAACGGTTGGGGAGAAAATTACGGCGGCGGATACGATATAATTACGGCTGCTATTTTTGAACTGATTGCCACCTTCATATTTGTTAAGGTAATATTAAAAGTAACTGAAGGTGATTTGAAAATTGCCGGCGTTGTTATCGGTTTAACTCTTGCCGTATTGCATATTTTAGGTTTAGCCATCACCGGTGTTTCTGTCAATCCGGCACGCAGTTTCGGTCCGGCTTTATTTGTAGGTGGTCAAGCTATGGCACAATTATGGCTGTTTTTAGCTGTACCGTCAATTGCCGGAATTTTAGCCGGTATCTGTTCACGTTGTTGTTGCTGTGGCGGTACTTGCAAATGCGGTTGTGATTGCGGAAGTGATTGCAAATGCGGTTGTCAAGAAGGCGCTGCTTGCACTTGCAATAAAAATGAAACCTTGGTAGAAACAAAAGCTGCCGAAAAACCACTTTCACACAGACGTGGTCCGGCACATCGCGGCGGTCCACGCCGTGGTCCGAGAACTCAAAATAGAGCATAAAACATCGTTTTGCAGTTATCACACAAGCTCTATCTTCAGGATAGAGCTTGTTTTTTGTGCTTAATACGCTTTTTTTGATTGAGCTTATTCAGATTCTCATTCAAAAAAGGATAATCCAACTTGCAAATTTCTTCATAGAGCGTTTTTAAAGGAACTTTGCCGGCATAAACTTTTTGCCCCATGTCATTACCGCTCCAGCCGCAAATGGCATTCTGATATTCTAACGGAACTTTGCAATCTCGCAAATATGTTTTAACCGTGTGCCTAAAAGAATGAAAAACCTTGCTCCGTGTTTTAATCTTAAGTTTTTGCAAATATCTCCCAAACCATATACTTATCGAATGCGCATAATGATTCTTTTTGCTATATGTCAATTTAAAAAATAATCTGTCTTTTTTGCATTTTTTTATATATTGCCAATAATCAATCAACCCAAATTCGATAAGTTTGGGATGAATCGGCACAATTCTTTGAGATTGTTTATTTTTCAAATGTTGGTCCGCACGCCCATCAGTCAGTTGAAAATACCACATCCTACCGTCACATTTTATATCATCACAATAAAGCTGACAAATTTCATTAAGGCGCATACCGGTATATAAGGCAATCAGCGGAATCCAATATCTTGCTGCCGCATCAATCTGCTGCTGTTTGGGATATGTTTGAGAATTGAATATTGTTTTCAATTCATCTTTGGTAAATTCAACAATTTTAATTTTTTCCTGACGTTTAGGTATATTAAAATCATCATTAAAATTATCTCTGATATAGCGACGTTTTTTACAAAAAGCCAGAAATTCTTTAAATGACTGCAAATATTTTTTAATCGTGGTTTTAGAAATCTTAACCTTATCATTACCGCTTTTCACTGCATTTACCAAATCTTTCTTTTTATAATGCGTTTGCCAACGTTTCGGTAAATTATGAATCCAATTGGATATATTAAAGCAATCATCATAAGTCACCGTCTCTACATATTCTTTTTCCAATATGGTAAAAATGGTATCCAAACATACTTCATATTCCCTTATGGAATTATCATTTATATCATTATTTTTCTTAATTAGAGCAAATTCCTTAAACACCTTTTTCCACGGCGTTTTGTACCATTCCTGCAGTGCTTTGCTTTTTTCATCTTCAATAATTTTCAAGCATCGTTTAATACGAGGATTTATATTATGATTCCAAGCCTTATCATTCAGTACATCTGATGTTTTATCCCGCACATATTTATCTACACCTTTCAAAGCGGTATTGGTATTTTTTATCCATTCGGCCGGTTTGGCATAATCTTTGATAATGACAAAATCCTCATCAATTCTGCTGATTATTGAAGATGTTTTATGATGAGTTTCACGCCTATTTTTAATTGCCGCAAAATATTCTTTGATATACAGCTCCACACATTTTAGCTCCGGTGTTTCATCCGGATTTTTGCATTCTTGCTTTGCCTGCTCCAAATGGTACGGAGAACTTATCAGCAAACTCCCCGTATCATAATCACCGTTGGCAATATCATCATACTTGTTTTCAAAAGTGGTTTCCACCAATCGCAAATGATGAATCACCAGTTTATCAATATCAGTATCGTCTAAGATTAAGCTGTCATTATCAATTTTCATATTAAAATCTCAGAAAAAGTTTGTCCTTTATAACTTTATATACCTTTTTCTTAATTTTTTCAGAATATTGCTGTGATTTTGTAAAAAACAATAAATATAAACCGTCAAGACTTCAAAAGATAGTTCAAACTCAAGATTTTTATTTAACTCATAACACAAGAAAGCGGCGCCAAAGCACCGCTTTTATACTGATGGTAGGGCCGGAGAGAATCGAACTCTCACTCCCGAGGGAACCAGATTTTGAGTCTGACGCGTCTACCAGTTCCGCCACAGGAGCAAATACAATTTACATAAAATATTATAACATAGTTTTTTGATAAAACAATGTTATAATAACTATTAGGACGTGATTTATACATGAAATTAAAATTATCTAATAAACCAGTATTAAAGAAAATTAAAGAAGTTAATAGAGTTATTATAGATATTCTATTTCCTATAGAAACAAAAAATAGTGAAGTAGCTAGTAGAATTATCTTAGAAAGATGCTTAAATGCATATTCTAATAAATATAGAGATAATGAATCTTTCTTAAAGAAACAAGATAGTCTATACATACTTAAATATTCTTGTAATCATATATCATTTAAAGATGTTACTTATTTAAAGTTTTCTTTAGTAGTACCTAAAGAAGGACTTATAGATGAGTTTAATTTTAAAGAAGCATTAGAATTCTTTCATGATGCTATATATGATCCATGTTTAAAAGATAATATATTTGATAAGAAAATGTTTGATTCTGAAAAAGAATTCTTATTAGAGAAAGAAGATGCATATCCAAGAGATATCTATGATTATGTATATGATAAATATTATGAGTTTGTAGATAAAGATGAAATAATAGGTGTACACCATGATACTTATATGAAAGAATTAAATAATATTACTTCTAAAAAATTATATGAGTTTTATAAAAGAAGCATATTAAATAACAAATATATTGTTT
>DEST01000007.1 GCA_002361365.1 Alphaproteobacteria bacterium UBA3307 | reverse complement strand
TCGACCACAGATAATCGTCAGATTTGTTTCTTGACTCAATTTATGCACTTTTGCTTGTGTCAACGGCTTTCCTTTCGGACTCATATAAATGATTTTGCCATCTTTATAATTATGTTCAATAGCAGCACCCAAGACATCGGGACGCATTATCATACCGGCACCGCCGCCGCACGGAGTATCATCAACCGACCCGTGTTTATCAAATGCATAATCGCGAATATTTATTGTTTCGAGTTGCCATATACCTTCCGTTAGGGCTTTACCGGTCAAAGATGTCCCGAGAAATCCCGGAAAAATTTCCGGAAAAATGGTTAGGATTTTTGCCTTAAATACCATCTTTTTCCTCATCATCAGATGCAAACACCATTGTTGAGCTTGAAACAATAATGTACCCTTCCTCAACATTGATTGTCGGTACATAGGTTTTGGTAAACGGCAACATTTCCGTTTCTTTTTTTCCATCGAGTTTTATCTCAATAATGTCGCCGGCGCCGTAATTTTGAAACGCGGCAACCTTACCGATTTTGTTTTCCGGTGTTTTTAAGCAGACCTTAAGTCCGATTAAATCCGCCAGATAAAACTCTTCTTCATCCAACTCAGGTAGAGCCGAACGCGGTACATACAGGTTTGTTCCAATAAGAGCCTCTGCATCATTACGAGTTGTAACACCTTCAATTTTAACGCGAGCATTGGTTGAAACCAGTCCCACAACTTTAATAGAAAACTTTCTGCTTGCATCAGCGTTTTCAACCGCGCCGAATTGGTCTAAATTAAGCGGATTTTGATTAACACTGCGAATCTTAACTTCGCCTTTAATTCCATATGCGGCCACGATTTTACCGATACAAACTCTTTTTTCCATTACAAAGCCTTTCTTACAGACTCAAAATAACTTTCTTAATTTTTATAACCGAAAATTATTCGGCAGAAGATTCAGCGTTGGCGGCAGCTGCAGCTTCGGCAGCAGCTTGAGCTTTTGCTTCTTTTTCTTTAATTCTCTCCAAAGCTTTAGCCTTAGGAGCGGATTTCTTCGGCTGTTCACTGATTTTAGGAGCAGCGCACAAACCTAAGTTAGCAAACAATTTCTGCAGTCTTTCGGTCGGTTGTGCACCTTTGGAAAGCCATGCGGAAACTTTTTCCGTATCCAAAACCAAACGATCTTTATGATCTTGAGGCAATAACGGATTGTATGCACCCAATTTTTCAATATAGCGACCATCGCGCGGTGCTCTTTGATCTGCCGCTACAATGTGATAATAAGGACGTTTTTTAGAACCGCCGCGAGATAATCTGATACGAACTGTCATTTTTGTTTTTCCTTTCGTTAATAAATTAAAATGGAAACCGTTTGTTGATACCATTTGTCATCATAGCACCAAACGGTGAGTTTTTAAGCATTTTAGACATTGCCGACAAAGAGCCGAACTTGCCCATTTTCTTCATCATAGTCGCCATTTGCTCATATGATTTAAGCAAAACGTTGACATCATGAACTTCCACTCCGGAACCGAGTGCGATTCTTCTTTTGCGAGAAGCTTTGATAATATCGGGATGCAAGCGTTCCTCCTTGGTCATAGACAGAATGATTGCTTCCTGTTTTTTCATCAGATTGTCGCACACACCGGACTCTTCAATCTGAGATTTAAACTTCGACAGTCCCGGAATCATTCCTAAGATGCTTCCCATACTGCCGATTTTTTGCATTTGGCGCATTTGATTCAACATATCATTCAAATCAAATGAACCGCTCAGCATTTTACCTGCCATTTTTTCAGCCTCGGCGCGGTCAACATTTTCAATCGCTTTTTCCACCAACGAAACCACATCACCCTGCCCTAAAATCCGGCCGGCAATACGGTCTGCGTGAAATTCTTCGATTTCATCAAGTTTTTCGCCTATACCGAGAAACTTAATAGGTGCACCGGATATCATTTTCATTGAAAGTGCCGCACCGGCTCGTGATGTACCATCCATACGCGTCAACACCAAACCGGTTATACCGACTTTTTCATTAAATTCCTTAGCAACATTGCAAGCTTCCTGACCGATAAGCGCATCGGTAACCAATAATGTTTCGGTTGGTTCTGCTATTTTTTTAACCTCAGCCACCTCATTCATCAGAGTTTCATCAATTTGCAAACGACCGGCGGTATCTAAAATCAGCAAGTCATAAACACCGTTTTTTGCCTCTTGCAAAGCGCGCTTGGTAATTTCCAACGGCCTTTGCCCCGCCACAATCGGCAACACATCAACATCAATTTGTTTAGCAAGCTGAGCCAGTTGTTCTTGTGCCGCCGGACGATATACGTCGAGCGAAGCCAGCAAAATACGCTTGTTTTTCTTTAAGCGTTTTGCGATTTTGGCTGCCGTAGTGGTTTTACCCGAACCCTGCAAACCGACCAGCAACATACAAACCGGAGCCGGTGCATTAAAATTAAGTTCGGTTGTTTCCGAGCCGAGCAGTTTTATCAGTTCATCATGAACGATTTTAACCACCATCTGCCCCGGTTTTACCGACTTTACAACCTTTTCGCCCAAAGCCTCGGTTTTGACATCAGAAATAAAACTTTTTACCACCGGCAACGAAACATCGGCTTCTAATAGTGCTATGCGAATTTCACGCATTGCATCGTCAATATCTTTTTCATTCAGCACACCGCGAGATGTGATTTTAGAAAAAGCCTGACTTAATTTATCCGTCAAATTCTCAAACAAAGTTTCATCCCTTTATATAACAAATTTATGTCAGTGTGCGAACCCTCGCTGACTGACCGACTCCTCAGAGCTTTTATTTTCCAGACTTATGCAGGTAAAATACTCCAAATTCGAGGGTTGTTATAATCCTAAATAAAACGCTTGTCAAGAGTCTTTACATAATTTATTTTGATTTTAGCAAAAATTTAGGAACTACAAAAATGTTAAAAAATAAAAATATTATATTTGGAACCAAAAACAAAATACAAAGACGTTGATTTTGTGATTTATCAGTAGTACTACTTTAAGTCAGAATTTATAATAACTTCAATTTTACGTGATTTTGCAATGTATTTATGATTTGTTGCACCAAAATTTTATTTTTTACGATAAGTTGTCGTAAAAACATTTAATAACAGTCGTAAAAAAATATCTTGACATTCGTGTTTTATATAGTATAACAGGGACGTTACGGAGCGTTGGTAGAGTGGTAATACAGCGGATTGCTAATCCGTCAGCCCCTTAAAAGGCTGCATAGGTTCGAGTCCTATACGCTCCGCCACTTTATTTATAAGCATCTGATTTATCATCATAAAACCTTAGGATTAAAACCTTGAAATTGGGTGACACAAAGGGGTGATACAACAGATGCTTAATTTTTATCCCTCTGGATTGTTATTCCGTATCTTTTATCCAGAGATTTTTGTTATTTGTGATAATATATCGATAAGTTCTTCCTAAATTTTTTAAATCAAACTGATTATAATTATTTATAATCTCTGGGCAACTACTCTTTGCCCCTTCTTTGATGTTGAACCTGCCTGAATTCTTCTGTATATCCACTATTACTTAAAAAAACTTTACTTGTGTTTGAATTGGCTTTTAATTCTGACTGTTATTCCTGTGTAAATATATATAGTTTCATCTTGTTATCCATTTTATTTATGGGGAGTATAAAAAAGCCCCGAAAATTATCAATGTAATCTTCGGGACTTTTTTTAATATCTAAACTTCGAAAAACTATTTAAGCTTAGATGTTTTTAGTTTTTGCCTTATAATAAATTATTCGGCAGTATCAGATTGAGTTTCCGGTAACGCAACCGCAACATTGCCATCTTCGGCAGACTGTTGTTTCATTTCCAGAATTTCTTTATCATTTTGTGCTGCAACCTTTTTCAGCGCGCGCAGAACACTACCCGTACCGGCAGGAATCAATCGACCTACAATCACGTTTTCTTTCAAACCGGTCAGAGTATCAACCTTGCCTTCAACCGCTGCTTCGGTCAAAACGCGGGTTGTTTCTTGGAATGATGCGGCAGAAATAAACGATTTTGTTTGCAAGCTGGCTTTGGTGATACCTAACAGAATCGGGTCTGCCTTTGCCGGTTCACCACCATCTGCCAGCACTTTAGCATTTTCAGCTTCAAATACATCACGATCAACCTGCTCGCCAACCAAGAATGTAGTGCTTCCCGCTTCGGTAATTTCTACCTTTTTCAGCATTTGAGATACAATTACTTCAATATGTTTATCGTTAATTGCCACACCTTGCAAACGATATACAGCTTGAACCTCTTGCACCAAATATTCGGCTAATTTTTCCACACCCATCACACGTAAAATATCGTGTGGTGCACGTGTACCATCAACCAATAAATCGCCTTTTCTTACCTGATCGCCATCTTGAACAACCAATCGGCGTCCCTTTGGAATCAGATATTCGATTTCGCGACCTTCGTTATTTTCATCAATTACCTTAATTCTCTGTTTTGCTTTGTAGTCCTTACCATACTCAACAATACCATCAATATCGGAAATAATGGCAGGGTCTTTCGGGCGACGTGCCTCAAATAGCTCAGCCACGCGTGGCAAACCGCCGGTAATATCTTTAGTTTTGGTATTTTCAACCGGAATACGAGCAATACTGTCACCAACCTTAATTTCTGAGCCGTTTTCAACATCGAGCACCGTATCCGGAGACAAGTAATAACGTACTTCTTTACCGGTATCAAAGGTAATAGGCTTACCTTTAGCATCTGTCAATAATACGCTAGGTCTAAGCTTTTGAACTTCTGCCTTTGCTATATCATTCTTGGTTTTTTCTATTTTAGCCGTGATGATACGATTTTCTTCTTCTTTAGAATGAGGCTTAAAGTTTTCTTCTTTACTGCGCTCTTTTTCTTCTTTATCATACTCTGACTTAGCTTGTTGTTTAATAGCTTTTTCGTCATATTTTATATATTGCTTCATATATAAATATTTAGATTCATCAACTTTATCCACCAAGCTTGAAGAAATACCGGTTTTTTCATCCATTTCACTCTTTAAAGTAACTTTCGGCAATAAATCTACCAACTTAACCGTACCTGCTTTTTCGGAAATAATCGGTGTCATAAACGGATCCCATTCGGCCACTTTTTGCCCTTTGGTCACCTTTTGTCCTTCTTTTACCAAAATTTTAGCTCCGTACGGAACGTGATGACGGGATTTTTCACGTCCTTGCTCATCTTGAATTACAATATCGCAATTTCGTGACAAGATAATCAAATTACCTTCCGAATTTTCAACCGTATGAGTGTTTTCTAGCTTCAAAATACCGGAGAATTTAACTTCAATCGTTGACTGTTCTGCCGATTTAGAAGCCGCACCACCGATATGGAATGTACGCAAAGTCAATTGTGTACCCGGCTCACCGATGGACT
>DEST01000005.1 GCA_002361365.1 Alphaproteobacteria bacterium UBA3307 | reverse complement strand
TTCTTGTATATTTTGCGCCCGATATTGGTTGCCGGCACTTTTTTGTCATAAATATTATCAATTTCCTCTCGCCATGCATTCAACAACTCAACTTTTTCCTCAGACGATGTTGCCGAACGCAACACACTATCTATATGCCGACAAAAAGCAAACACAGTATATATAGCCTCTCTATTGGCACGAGCCACTCCCCGAGTACACCAAAAAAGCGAAGGCTGCGAATGTCTGACAAAATCTCCAAGCGAATGCATTTATATTCCTCTTTTTGTAATTGTACGCCGTCGTATGGTTATAAATTGATAAATACTATACAAAAAAATTTTCATTCGGTCAAGCACATCAATTTCGGCCTGTTTATTATTTTGTAATTTTTTCTCCCATATTTGCAATGTATTCAATAAAATTGCAATCTTAAATTTCAATCGTTTTGAGCGAATAATTTGCAACAAAATAAAAGAATTTTTCAGCAAACCATCAAGTTTTTTGGACCATTGTTTTGAAGAATATTGAGATATTTTAAAAAATGGATACTTATTCCGAACAGCTTTTGCAAAAAATACTGCAGTCAAACACGAAGTCATTGGCAAATAAGTACTGGGATTTTCGTCATTTAATACCATAAGCAAACGCGCTGCCGGTGCAACTGATTGCAAAATAATATCCGTTTTTGCGCTCAATTTTTCCTCCGTTGCCGCATAACGCCAAGCCCCAAGCGGTTCCAAAAGCAGATATAAAGATAAATTTTCGGCAACAAACTGTTTTTGTAACCTTGCCAAAAAATTGGCAGATAGCGGGAAATCGTGACGAATTGCTTTTTCAAGCAAGCGTAATTGATTATTTTTTTCCACCGCCGAAAAACGTTTACTTTCAAAGCGTTTCCACCCCATTTCCAAATAATGACAATAATCAGCCCAAAGCTGATGATATTGTGGTTTAAGCAACATTTGCAAATCTTCAAACATCAATACTTTCCTGCCATTTTGCAAAATCTGCCAAAGCTCGTTGGCAATACGCTTCTTTGCGGTCTGCTCCCTTGATTTTACGAAATTTTCCGTTTGCCGTTTTTTCTCCCTGAATAGTTGGAAACAATCCAAAATTTATATTCATCGGCTGATAGTCGGCTGTTGTATCGTGCAAATGGAGTTGCATTGCGCCGGTTGCTGTAGTCGGCGGTGGCAATAATGGAGTCTTGCCGCTCAGTATACAGGCTGCAAAATAACCGGCAATCATTCCGACATTAGCGCTCTCGACATATCCTTCACAGCCGCTGATTTGACCGGCAAACATTACATTTGGTTGAACCTTAAGCCGCAAAAAGTCATCTAACAACAGCGGACTATTGATAAATGTGTTTTTATGAATCCCACCTAAACGCGCAAATTCGGCATTTTCAAGTCCCGGAATCATTCTAAAAATTCGCTCTTGCTCACCATATTTCAATTTTGTCTGAAAGCCGACGATATTGCGTAAAGTATCTTCTTTATTATCTTGTCGCAACTGTACCACTGCATATGGTTTTTCCGTGCTATGCGGATTAGTCAGCCCTACCGGTTTCATCGGCCCGAACAATAAAGTATCTCGGCCACGCTCAACCATTACTTCTATTGGCAAGCAGCCATCAAAATAGTTTGGTTTTTCAAAATTATGAAACGGCATTTTTTCTGCTGCCGACAACTCCTCAACAAATGCATAATATTCATTTTTATTCATCGGACAATTTATATAATCAAACTTATTTCCTTTATCATATCGGGACTGATACCACGCCTTTTCAAAGTTGATGGTTTCTTTGTATACCACCGGCGCGATTGCATCATAAAAAGAAAGTGATTTTCGTTCTATTTTTTGCAAAATTTGTTCAATAAAAGCACCGCTTGTCAACGGACCGGTAGCAATAATCGTCAATGGCGCGTCACAAGACGGAAAATCCGTAATTTCGCCTGTAATTATTTCAATATTCGGATGTTGCCTAAGCGCCGTGCTGATTGTGGCAGAAAAACCTTCTCTATCTACAGCCAGTGCCCCTCCGGCCGGAACTTTGGTGGCGTCAGCCGCTTGCATAATCAAAGAGGAAAATCTCCGCATTTCCTCATGCATCAACCCGACTGCGTTGTGCTCATAATCGTCTGAACGCAATGAATTAGAACATACTAATTCAGCATAATTTGCCGACTTATGCACTTCTGAAAAATGCTGCGGTTTCATCTCAAACAACCTGACCTTTACGCCACGCTGTGCAGCTTGCCACGCAGCTTCTGCTCCGGCTAAACCGGCACCGATAATATGTAATATCTTTTCCATTTATACCTCTACAATTTTGCTGTCAATTTATTTTCTTTTTTCAAACTTGTAAACAACAAAATTAAATCTTTTTTAAATCAAGTCTGATATATTGCCTTGTACATAAACCTAAACGGAAAAATCTATGAGGCAAAAGAATAACAGTTTTTTTATAATATCTGTCTGCATAGCGCTTGCGTCTGTAACTGTTGCGAACGCACAAGAAACAGCAACGCCTTCTGCTGAGCCGAACACATCTTTAACCGACTTTATTCAGCAAGAAGCCCCTCAAACGTCGCTTGATACGAAAAATAGCGGAACTTGGGCCGGAAATCTGTTGGATAAAGTCCGTGAAAAAAGTTCTCAAGCCTTTAGTGCCAAAGAAGAAAAAGCCGTTGCCGCCAAACGTTCTAATGCTTCGGTATTTGATGTTTCCGGCATTATGTTGAGAATGAATTTATCTCAAGTTGCCGAAGCAATGTCTAAACGCGGATATAAAAAAATCTCCGCTCAAATGGAAATTCCTAATTTTATTCGTTGGCGATATGATGAACAATGCCGTAACAAAGGAATTACCGGTTATGAGCGGGCTGCCAATTGTGTTACCAAACTTGCCCAAAAGAATAATCATCAATATGTGCAGCACATTACTTACAGCAATTTTCAGACCAAAGAAAATGTTGATGTTTTTTTAACCAGTAATTTCACCGGAAATAAAGTTTATCGAGTAATGTACCAAACTGAGGCCGCCAATATTAAAGGCAATGGTCCTAAAGCCGAATATTTGCGTAATTTGAAAATTTTTGACTTTTGGAAAAAAATCAATCAAAAATATGGCAGACCGGACAATCCTGACCGCGTTATCTGGGGATTGGGAGATAATAAACCCAGCTTGCAAGCCGCAACCGGACGCCTGATTTTGCACGACCCGATGCTTTTGGAACTGGATTATTCTCGTATGGCTCGTGAAGACCAAAAATTTATGAATACATCGACTTACACTTTTTAGGAGTTTATAATGAATTTAAGCAAATCAGAATTAGCTGAAATTGTTGCCACTCGTACCTGTCATGATTTAATAGGTAACATTGGGACTCTCAAAAATGTTTTGGATTTTGTGGAAACTGATGTCCACATAGATGCCGAAACCAAGAATTTACTTAACGATGTATCCCGCGTCCTTAATGCGCGACAAAAATTTTTCCGTGTAGCCTTTGGATTGGAAACCCACGCTGCCGACAATGCGGAACTTTTCTCGCTTTGTCAAAATTATGTCGCAACAATCGGAACTCGGGGACATAATATCAGCTTAGATTTACACGGTGCATCAAACCAACTTTCGAAAATGGTATGTTTATGTGTAATGATTGCGGCAGACGTATTTATCAGAGGCGGTAATATTGAACTGAATATAAATAAAGAAAACATTGTGGTTCACGCCGAAACAGAATTTAAATTTAATGAAACTGAACTTGCCGGATATCAGATGATTTTACAACATCAAAAACCCAAAGATAATCTTTCGCAATATGCTCAGTTGTTATATTTACAAAACATTATAGGCTCAGATGTACCAATGAAACTGGTAACTTCCGCCAACGAAATAACTTTTATAATCGGCTGAAAAAATAAATAAATGAACTCACTATTTTTTGTACGGTGTACACAAAAAGTGCATAAGCACCGGCGTAGCCTCGCTAAAAACTCGAATAGTGTGCGTAAACACGCAGTAAGCGGGGTTGGTGCAGTGAATAATACAGCAACTAAAAATCCGGAGAATGCGGTAAATACGAAGGGGTTTTTCAACGACGTGTACACAAAAAGTACACGAGGAGAAAAACCCCAAGTAGTTACCCATTATACGGATTTTTAATTCTGGATAAGATAAATTTCCACACGCCTATTTTGCGCTCTGCCTTCTTCTGTAGCATTTGATGCAATCGGCTGTTTAGAACCGACACCTGTAGCATATAGACGTGCACCGGCAACACCGCGCATAGCCAAATAGCCGGCAACTGTACGCGCCCGACGTTCCGACAGCGGATTATTTATTTTATCACTACCGGTACTATCGGTGTGACCGATAATCTGCAGTTTAGTCTTGTCATATTCATTCGCTACTTGCGCCACTGAATCAAGAACCGCATTGGCCGAAGTTTTCATTACGTCATTGTTGGTATCAAATGTAATGCTGTTCGGCATAATCAGGCGAATGTTATCGCCGTTGCGAGCCACCTGCACACCGGTTCCGGCAAGCTTTTGGCGCAATTTACTCTCCTGAACATCCATATATCCTCCGGCTGCTGCACCGGTTGCACCGCCGATACCGGCACCGATAAGCGCACCTTTTTCACCGCCGATAAGTGCACCGACACCTGCTCCAACCGCTGCACCGATACCAGTACCCCACGCGGTTTTAGCTACTTTACTTTCGCCGGTATAGGCATCGGTTGCACAGCCATTCAATAAACATAAAGCTACTAAACATAACATCAATTTTTTCATTTGTTTTCTCCTTAAAAATTAGCAATACGCGCCAAAGCCTCTTCAACTTTAGCCTTATTTTCCATAGCCTCGGCTTGGCGGCGTTTTTCTTCCGCCACCACTTTAGCCGGTGCCTTTGCCACAAACTCCTGATTGCCCAGCTTGCGCGCGTAACCGTCCAAATTTTTGTTCAAAGCGTCGAGTTCTTTATTCAGGCGTTCACGTTCTGCCGCAAAATCAACCACACCTTTCAACGGAATCAAAATCGTTGCATCGCGGCAAACAGTTTGCACCATATCTTTACTGATTTCCATATCACCGAGCGCAGCTACCTTCTCCAAACGTGCCAAATTGCAAATCAGCGTATTCTGAGCTGCCAAAGTGGCTAAATCTTTATCGGATGCTTTAACATAAGCCGTCAGCTTGGAGCCGGCAGGCAAGTTCATCGCCGAACGCAAAGAACGCACTGCGGAAATAAAGTCAACCGACCAATCGATTTCGTACTTGTCTGCATCTGTGATTGTTTCGTGTTGCGGCCATTCAGCTTTAATCAGTTCAATATCACGCGTGGTCAGATTATTCCACAATTCGGTTGTAACAAACGGCATAAACGGATGCAGAATTACCAAAATTCTATCCAAAGTCCACGCGGCTACCGCACGTGTTTCGTTAATTTCATCGGCATTTTCACCATAGAAAATAGGCTTTGTCAGTTCGATATACCAATCGCAGAAAGTACCCCAAACAAATTGATAAACCGCGTTTGCCGCATCTGAGAAACGATAATTATTCAAATTTTCGGTGACATCTTTGGTTGTCTCTTTGGCCTTGGCTATAATCCATTTATTGATGGCAAGCTTGGCATTATCAATGTCAAAATCCTTAACCGAATAGCACTGATTCATTTCGCAGAAACGCGCGGCATTCCATAGTTTGGTGGCAAAGTTACGATAACCTTGAATACGAGAATCCGAAAGGTTAATATCGCGTCCTTGCGTTTCTGATGAAGCCATAAAGAAACGTAAAGCATCGGCACCGTATTTTTCAATAGTTTCCATCGGGTCAACCGTATTGCCCTTAGATTTACTCATCTTGCGCCCTTGTTCATCACGCACTAAACCGTGAATATAGCATTTTTTGAACGGAACGCGTTTCATCATATACATACTCATCATCATCATTCGGGCGACCCAGAAAAAGATGATATCAAAACCGGTTACCAAAACCGAAGTCGGGTAAAATGTTTTCAGATATTCGGTATTTTCCGGCCAGCCTAGAGTAGAAAATGCCCATAATCCTGAAGAAAACCAAGTATCCAACACATCGGTTTCACGACGCAATTCAACGTGCTTGCCGTAATGTTTATCGGCAGCCGCTTGTGCGTCTTCTTCATTTTCTTCGCAAAAGATTTCATTGTCCGGACCATACCAAATCGGCATCTGATGTCCCCACCACAATTGGCGTGAGATGCACCATGGCTGAATGTTGTTCATCCATTCAAAATAGGTCTTTTTATAAGTAGCCGGAACAAATTCCATTTCGCCGTCATTAACCGCGCGGCGAGCTTCCACTGCCAATTTCGGCGCATCAACAAACCACTGGTCGGTCATATACGGCTCAATTACCACGCCGCTTCTGTCACCGTAAGGAATCACCATCGGGTGCTCTTCAATTTTTTCCATCAGCCCGAGTTTTTCGAGTTCTTCAATGGTTTTAATACGCGCTTCTTGTGTACTCATACCGGCAAAAGGTGTGTTTTCATTCAACGTGGCATTCGGATTTAAGATGTTAATCATCGGCAAATTATGACGTTTTCCGACCTCAAAGTCGTTAAAGTCATGCGCCGGTGTGATTTTTACCGCACCGGTACCCTTTTCCGGATCGGCATGGTCGTCGGCAATAATCGGAATAACGCGATTAGCTATCGGCAAAATGCAGTTTTTACCGATAAGATGCTTCAACTTCGGATTATCTTTGGATACGGCAACTGCCGTATCGCCGAACATAGTTTCCGGACGTGTGGTGGCAATATGGATAAACTCGTTCGGATTATCTTCAAGCGGGTATTTGTAATAATACATTTTGCCCACCGTTTCTTTTTGCACCACTTCCAAATCAGAGACCGCGGTTTCCAGCGCCGGATCCCAGTTCACCAACTTTTTAGCCTTATAAATCAGGCCGTCTTTATACAGCGACACAAAGATTTTGCGAACGGCGCGGGAAAGTCCTTCGTCCATAGTGAAACGCTCACGGCTCCAATCACAGGAAGCACCCAAACGGCGCAATTGTTTACAAATGGTGCCACCGGATTTTTTCTTCCATTCCCAAACAGTTTCGATAAATTTTTCACGTCCCAAGTCATGACGTGTCAAGCCTTCTTTAGCCAAGTTGCGTTCAACCACCATTTGTGTAGCGATACCGGCATGGTCTGTTCCCGGCTGCCATAAAACTTTTTTGCCGAGCATACGATTGTAGCGAATTAAAATATCCTGCAACGTATTATCCAAAGCGTGTCCCATATGCAGAACACCGGTAACGTTCGGTGGCGGAATCACAATGGAAAACGCCTCTTTGTCTGAACGCATATCAGGTTGAAAAGCGCCCGATTTTTCCCATTTTTCATAAATTTTTTCTTCGAATTCCTTCGGATTATAGTTTTTCTCTAACATTTTTCTTTCCATAAATTAAAATTGTTGCGCGTAAAAGGTCATAAACAAAAGGGAGGAAGAAACCTTTTCAGGCTTTATTTTCTTCCTTTACGCGCACTCGACCGACCATTGAGCGTCGGGTACTGAAATAATTTCTGTATTTTTTCATCATTTTTTTAGCAACATCATCAAAATTCCATACCCCCATTTTATACGGAATATCCTCTCGTTTTGCCAACATTGCCTTAGAAAGTACAAAAACCTCATCTTCCGGTCTTTTTTCCGGATAAAATGAACTAAAATAGGCTTTTCTTTCTTTTTCCATAAGTGCGCTACGGATTGTTTGCAAAATTTCATCCATTGACGCATCTTCTAAGTTATTCATCTGTTTTTGCCCCAAAAATCCCATTAATCTTTATATTACTGAGGCGTATGATAACAAAAAACATTTTGTTTCGCAACACTTTTATCTTGATTTGTGCGTATATTTTAAGGCTACTTATTAATTTAGCGCAAAAAAAAGAGCATCAATACTCCCTGATGCCCTTTATTTTGAGGATATTGACATTTTATGCCAACTCTCAATGGTTCGTGAATGATAGATTATTTTTTAGAGCTGTTCACAACATCTTGTAATGTTTTACCGGCTTTAAATTTAGCAACTTTGCGTGCCGGAATTTTAATCGGCTGACGTGTACGCGGATTGATAGCCGTTGTTGCTGCTCTGTTGGAAGTTCCGAATGTGCCGAAACCAACCAAACGAACTTCATTTCCGGCTTTCAAAGAAGTGCTGATTGTATTGATGAAAGCGTCTAAAGCCTTAGCACAATCGATTTGTGTCAAACCGGATTGGTCCGAGATATTTTTAATCAATTCACTTTTATTCATTTTTCTATTCCTTTATAATTAAATTTGTATATCGAGAAAATATTTCTCGGCACTGATAGTAGCCATATTTAAATATGATTGTCAAATAAAAAAACAAGCATACGCCCTGATTTAAGTACAATTATAAAGATTTTTTACATAATTGTGTGTCTTTTTTTATTCCTGTTTGACAACTTAGGCAAAACCAGTTACTTTATGATTGTATTTTGAGGAGATAAAAATGCGATTCGCCTATTTGATTTTGTTGCTCGGACTAACATTTATTACCGCCTGCAAAGAATCAGAAAAAAATGAAATATACAACGAAAACAACACCACCGTAAAAGACGGAGTTGTTTATAATATTGATGAAGCTCCTATAAATGGGCTGTATCGTACCTATTTTGCCAATGGTAACGTCAAAATGGAAGTGTACAGTCAAAATGGAAAACCCAACGGCTTAGGAAAGTTTTATCAGGAAGACGGAACTCTAGTATATGAAGGAACTTTCAGTGACGGAACTCCGGTCGGCACCATATATCAATATTATCATAACGGCAAAGTGCACAACGAACAAAATTATGCCAATGGCGTACTGCACGGCATTCAGCAAACTTTTAATAAAAAAGGCGAATTAACGATGGAAATCACCTTTAATCAGGGCAAGGCCACTGCCGGCTACATGATAATAAACAACGAAAAGATAGAATTTACACCGGAAGAATTGCAAGAACTCGGCACTGATGAAAGGTCAGAAACAGATAAAGTTGAACAATATGGAATCAATAAAAAAGATTAACATTACAATTTTATGCTTGACGAGTTTTTATAAATCATAGTTTTTTATTAATTTTTGCGAATCGGGTATTTTAGCAAAATATTGCAAATTCAATATGTTATATAACTTTAACTTTTTTATTTAAATTTTACAGAATTTTTATATTTTCTAAAATTATGCACAAAATCAGTTGAAATTGCTTATTTTTTGTATATTTTTTAAGAAAAAGTAAAAAAAGACTTAACATTTAGTTAAAAATCTGTTAATAATAAAATCAGAGTTATGAATATTCAAAAATTTCAGGAAATTAACTGGAGGTACTTATGAAAAACTTATTTTATTTATCTGTGTTGGTGTTAGCTGCCGGTTTAGCAGCATGCGCCACTGACGAAGCAAGTGAAGGCCGCAATTATCAATATGCGGGACAAACAGGTAGCTGTGCTCAAGCACCGCGTCCTTCTCCGATGCCGGTTGCATCTAATTGTGGATGCAGAGCTCCGGCTCCGACACCGTCTTGCGGTTGTTGCCAACAAGAATATACGGTTAGAACACCGGTAAAAGTTGTATATCAAAATACAACCTATCGTACCGTATATGAGCCGAGAACATTCCAAAGTACATCGTATGAAACACGCCCATACAACAGAGCAGAAGTTTGCTCTGGCCCGAACTGCGGTCAGACGATGCTGATGAATGCACCTCGTCCGATGTAAGTAATAAATAGCAGATAATTTTCTGAAAAAAGATTTGAGGAGGTTCGAAAGCCCTCCTCTTTTCTTATGCTTATACAAGATACTCCCCTTAAATTTATTTTCAGCAAGGACTTTAATAAAGTTCAACTGCCAAATAAGCACTTAATTTTGTAAATTAAATTCTTTATTTTTTAAACAATCCCTGATGATCTTTTTTCAGCAAGAACTTAAGAGATATTTACCGCAGTACATCAGGCGGCAAGATTTTGATATTTACATCGCCCTAATATCTTATACAAACCTTAATATGTACTTTTAAAAAGTTGCTTAAAATTCATCTCAAAAGCATTTTAATGACTTTTCAACCATCAATGTTTTCCCCATTATTTTATTGCCAGTTTTAAATATCCGTAAACAAGCCGATTATAAACACTTGCAGGCATATCTAAAAATTTGACTGTTGCATAATGTCCGTCAGTATCTGTAACCATGCAACGAATATTGGCGCGAACATCGGCAAACATCAGGTTCAACTCCCTCTCCTCTCCAACTTGCCAATTTTCACGATTAACAATAATCGCTGCATCACGGCTGATTTCAACTATCTTTATATTAGAAATCAGCGTGCTGTCTTTCCATACTTCATATT
>DEST01000071.1 GCA_002361365.1 Alphaproteobacteria bacterium UBA3307 | reverse complement strand
ATGAAATTGTTTCTTCAATCCATTTGTCAATAGTGATGTTATTATTTTTAGCAAATTGTTCTATTTCAAAATGCTGATTTTCATTGTTCTGCTTATCTGTTGAAGTTCTAATGTATCCGTAAATCATATCAAATCCTTTTCAAATATTTATCCAAGGATTTTACAAATATCATTCATTTAACGTATTGAAAAATAAAGAACATTAAAAATCAATGTCATTTTTCTTATACCACATAAAATAATTTTTGTCAATAATTATTTTAATATCAGGTATTTTGCCGGTTTTTACCGCTTTTGTTTTTATCCTCCCAAACATTGTGAAAAACTGTTCAGTTTTTCGCAATATTTTAAGGAGAATAATAATGATTACACGTGATGAAGCAGCAAAAAGATTAGAAGGTGAAACGATAGAATTTATCCCATCGGATTTGAAACGTATCGTTATCCCTGCGTATGGTTTCGTTGGAGCAACAGACCAAAAACGTCAAGAATGGGGTGCTGATGGCTCTTCTTATATGGAAGATGTTAAAGGTTTTGCTTTTGTAAATGCAAAAGATCAAGTAAAAGGAGAAACAAAGCCTAATCAGGTATTAAAACAAAATGATGGTGTTCTCTTAATTTACGATGGTCCGGGGCGTTTGGCAAAAGTTTCAAAATATCTTTCAGAAAATCCAAATGCAGTGAAAGATGTTATACATCTAAAAAAGTTGATTAAATTTTTATCAGAGCTTACTGCTGATGGTGGAAAACCTGATTTGTGGGAGGCGGATGTTAATTTTGCTGCCGGCTTAAAAGATGCACCGGCACGAGAAGATATTAAACCTGGTAAAGTTTTTGCCGCGGCGAAACAAAAAGAAATTGACGGAAGTAAAGGAAAGGCCTTTTATGTACCTGAAGGTGAAAAGTTGGAAAAAGGTGCAACTGGTGAAGACCAAGAAGCTCATGAAGGTGGTGCTTATATCGTAAAAGATAAAGATGGAATGCGACTTGTTCAAGCTGATGCATTTAAAAAGGCTTATATAATTACCAAAATGCCAAAGACGATGTGGCGTGATTATGTAAAAGAATAAATATTTTCATAATTAAATTTGAAAAAACATCTTAATTTTTATTATATTTGCCGTTGTAGCATTTTACAACGGCATAGTTTTTTGTTTCAGCTCATTTAGATTTTGGTAATATTGCAAAACATAAATTCGTACGGCACTGGACAGATTCTCATTTGTGCGTGTCTTATCTATTTGCGTAATCAAAGCGTTACGACTCATTTTTTGTGCTGCGGCAATTTCCGACAAGGCCGTCATAAATTCTTCTTCTATCGTAATGCTGGTCGCGTGGCGATTGGCTATCAAAACAGAAATTTTTATCATTATTTTTTACGCCAGTTGTCTATGGATATGACTTCGGCATTGCCGGTTTGTAATTTTGGAGCCGCTTCCGAATCTTCATTGTCCGGCTCATCTTCTTCAAGTTTTTCAAAACTCAAGCCGAATTTGGCATACGGGTCGGCAAAATATGTGATTGCATCATACGGAATAGTTATGGTTTGCGGAATACCGCCAAAACTTAAATCTACGGAAAAACTGTTGTGGCGAACCGTCAGATTGTCAAATTGATTTTGTAATACAATAGTCATTGTTTCCGGATATTGTATTTTCAGATTTTTAGAAATAATTGTCCCCGGATAATCTGTCCGAAACGTAATGTAAAAGTGATTTTCTCCGGGTAAACCTTGTTCTTCTACAATTTTTAGGGCATAATATACCACATTGCGTAAAGATTTTTCAATCAGTTCGTCATAATTAAATTCTGTAATAAATTTGACCATTTTCCCCTCAGAAATAAGCAAAATTAAATGAGCCGTTCTGTTGCTGGGTGGCTCAGCCCCCACTTTATGCTAACCAAAGCGTAAAGGATTTAATTTAGTTGCTTTTACCGCATTACGCAGCAACTGCAACAGGTGCAAAATTATCATTTGCGTTTATTTAATTTGAACCGATAACGGTGGTATCTCACCGGACACAACACTTATCTTTACTATACACCGTCAATCCTGTTTCACCCCCATAAAATGGTGGAGGTGCCGAGTACTGCCCTCGGGTCCGACGCATCTATTTCATAAGGCCTCTGGTGTCACAGTCAGTTGCCTGACAATCAACAATATACAATTTCTTTTTAAAATTTCAAGACAGATTTTTTAAAAACTATACTATTGATTTTTGTGACTCAGAGGCCTTGTTTTTCTCAGAACTTGCGGTAGAAAAGAGGAACTATTTTTCCTCTTCTTTATTTTCCATTTTTTTGCCGTTCAAATCATATTTTGTGATTTGCGCATTATCATTCATTTCTTTGATAATTTGAGCAACTGCTTGTTGACCTAAAGATGCTTTTATTTGGTCTTTTAAGTTTTCAAGCGGCAACGGTTCGGTGGTACGTACATCTTCAATCAAAATGATGTGATAACCGAATTCGGTTTTGACCGGTTCTTTAGAATATGTACCTTTATGCATCTTAAAAGCGGCCTCTGAAAATTCCGGCACCATAGCGTTGGCCGTAAAGTAGCCCAAATCCGGTTGGTCTTTGGAATATTGACGAGCCAAATCCTCAAACTTTTCACCATTATCAAGTTTAGAAATAATTTCTTTGGCCAAATCTTCCGAATCGACCAAAATATGTTTGGCTTTTACTTCATTTTCTCCGACAAATTTGGCAATATAATCATCATAAACCTTCTGAATATCAGCATCGGTGACTTTTTCATTTACCTTTTGTTCCAAATAAACCTGACGTGCAACTTCGTCTTTTAATTCTGCCAGTTGCTTTTGATATTCCGGCGTAGCCTGAATGTTGGCTTTTGTGGCTTCTTGCAAGGCAAGTTTGCTGTTTACCATCACATCAATGGCGTGATTATAAAAATCTTCAAACGAAACCTGCGTTTTGATTTGCGGGTTTTGTTCATATGCTTCTTGGATTTCGGCAACGGTTATTTGTTCACCGTTGACAACTGCGGCAATGCCGTTATTTTTTTCGGCCGATACTTTGTAAGTCAGAGCACCGGCAACAAGTACAACCAATACAGCGACTGTGGCAATAATATATTTTTTCATAAAAATCCTCCTAAATAAATAAATCGTCTTAACTATATCTGCTTTATTTTAAATTTCAATATAAGTTTATAACTTTTGCGCAGAGTATTGACTTTAAGATTTATTCAAACTAAGTATAAAACAAAGAATCTTATAAGGAATACAAATGTTAGGACAAATTGCTCGTAAAATTTTTGGCAGTGCCAATGATCGTTTTGTAAAAAAACAATATAAAATCGTTAATCAAATCAATGCATTAGAACCGGATTTTATTAAGCTATCCGACGCAGAGCTCAAGGCAAAAACCGCAGAATTTCGTGAACGTCTTAAAAAAGGTGAAACCCTTGATGATATTTTGCCGGAAGCGTTTGCTACCGTGCGCGAAACTGCCAAACGCGTGATGGGGCAGCGCCATTATGATGTTCAACTTATCGGCGGAATTGTGTTGCACAAAGGGATGATTGCCGAAATGAAAACCGGTGAAGGTAAGACATTGGTGGCAACTTTGGCGGCATATTTAAATGCGCTTGAAGGTAAAGGGGTTCACGTTGTTACGGTAAATGACTATTTGGCAAAACGCGATGCCGAATGGATGGGGCAAATTTATCGCTTTTTGGGACTGACGGTTGATTATATTGTACACGCCAAAAATGATTTGGAGCGCAAAGCCGCTTATAACGCTGATATTGTTTACGGTACCAACAATGAGCTTGGCTTTGACTATTTGCGTGATAATATGAAGTTTAATTTGGCAGAATTAGTGCAGCGCGATTTTAATTTTGCCATTGTCGATGAAGTTGATTCCATTTTAATTGATGAAGCGCGCACACCGCTGATTATTTCCGGTCAGGCCGAAGATTCGTCTGATACATATATCAAAATGGCAAAACTCGCACCGCAACTTCGAGAATCCGATTATGAAAAAGACGAAAAGCGTAAAACGGTAACGCTGACTGAAGCCGGTATGGAACATGTTGAGCAAATGCTGCATGAAGTCGGACTGATTAAAGACGGTACGCTTTATGATATCGGTAATGTAAATTTGGTACAACACGTTAATAACGCTTTACGTGCTCACACCATGTTTCAACGTGATGTGGACTATATTGTTAAAGATGGAAAGGTAGTAATTGTTGATGAATTTACCGGTCGAATAATGGAAGGTCGGCGTTATAGTGATGGTTTGCATCAGGCTTTAGAGGCAAAAGAGGGTGTGGAAATTCAATCTGAAAATCAAACTCTTGCCTCAATTACGTTCCAAAACTACTTCCGTTTGTACCCTAAGCTTGCCGGTATGACCGGTACGGCGATGACGGAAGAAACCGAGTTTAGTGATATTTATGGTTTGATATGTGTGGAAATACCGACAAATAAGCCGGTACAACGTCAAGATTTGCAAGATGAAATTTATCGCACGGCAGCGGAAAAATATAAGGCGATTATTGATACAATTATAGATAGTCACAAACGCGGACAGCCGGTTTTGGTCGGCACAACTTCGGTTGAAAAATCGGAGATTGTGGCAGATATGCTGCATAAGGCAGCGCCGGATATTAAGTTTGAGGTATTAAATGCTCGCCATCATGAGCGCGAAGCGGCGATTGTGGCTCAGGCCGGTGTTTCCTACGCGGTCACGATTGCTACCAATATGGCCGGTCGCGGTACTGATATTCAGCTCGGCGGTAATCCGGATATGATGCTTAAAGAGCGTTTGCAAGGTGAAGAAACGCCGGAGGAAATTGCTCAGATCAAAGAAAAAATCGCAGCTGAAGTTGCGGCAGATAAAGAGAAAGTACTCAAAGCCGGCGGCTTGTATATTGTCGGTACAGAACGTCATGAAAGCAGGCGAATCGATAATCAGTTACGCGGACGTTCCGGTCGTCAGGGTGACCCAGGAACTTCTAAATTTTTCCTCTCTATGGAAGATGATTTAATGCGTATTTTCGGTTCGGAAAAAATCTCTAATGTGTTGCAGCGCTTGGGATTGCCGGAGGGTGAAGCGCTTGTTCACCCGTGGATAAGCAAGGCTCTTGAAAAAGCACAGAAAAAAGTGGAAGAACGTAATTTTGATATCAGAAAAGATTTGCTTAAGTATGACAATGTTATGAATGATCAACGCAAAATTATTTATGCCGAACGGCGAGAGCTGATGGAACAAACAGATGTTTCCGAAACCATAAAAGATATGCGTGATGAATATTTGGAATCTATCATAAAAGCTCATGTTCCGTATGGCAGTGCACCGGCAGAATGGAATATTGAAGGTCTTAAACAGGATATTCAAAATACTACCAGCTTTTCTATGCCGTTGGCAACATGGTGTAATGCACCGGATGTTGATAGTGACAAACTTGGCGATATGATTCTGGCAGAAGTAGATACTCGCTTGGCTGAGCGTGAGCAGATGTTGCCGCCGGAAACTGTTAAAGTGGTGCAAAAAAGCATTTTATTGCAAGTTCTTGACCAACTATGGAAAGACCATATTGCCGCGCTTGATTTGATGCGTCATACCATTGTGTTACGTGCATATGGTCAAAAAGACCCGCTGAATGAATATAAAAAAGAGGCCTTCAGAATGTTTTCTGATTTGCTTGATGCCTTAAAAGAACGGGTTACCATAGTAATATGTCACACGGTTATTCAAATCGGTTCGGAACAGCAAATGGCGCAAGCTATGCAACGTGAGCAAAATCGCAAAATGTCTGCAGTTCATGACGGAGCAGTGACAAATGATGAAGAGGCCAATCAGGCGGTGTTTGCCAATGTTGGGCGCAATGACCTATGTCCGTGCGGCAGCGGCAAAAAATTTAAGCACTGTCATGGGCGAATCGCGTAATAAGGAGAAAATACTATGATGCTGAACAGGCCGGAAGAACCAAAGTCAAAAATTGAACAAGCATTTGATTTTTATGAAAAAAATGCTAAAAAGTTGAATCGTCTTTTTAAGTGGACCGGTATTATCATTATGGTGTTGCTGATTTGCCACTTTAGTTTTAAAGGCTATGAGCGTTATGTCTACAATATCCAATTAAAAAGTACGGTAAACCAGATAGCACAATTGGTGGATAATGTGCGTACCACTTATGCGGTGCATACCGAAAACAAAACCGATATTATGAAACTGATGGCGCAATCTGCAACTATGCCGGATTTTTTGGTAAAAGACGGTAAGCTATATAATGTTTACGGTGGTACAATAGCGGTTTCTTCTTCCTTACCGATTGAGGACCGCACTACTCATCAAATGCTTCCAACCTTTAAAATTGCTTATCAGGGCTTAAAACAAGATGTTTGTGTCGCATTGGCGCAAATGAATTGGGGGGACTCGCGTGGCGGTTTGATTTCTGCTGCTGTCGGATACATTGATAATTTCGGTACGGATACAGCCTTGCGTGATATCGAAGAAGAAACCGAAAAAAATGAGATTGATGTAAAAACCTCAACCGGTGAAATCAAACGTATTCGTAAAGCAACTCGGACTCTTTCTACCATCGGTAAGCCGTCCGATACCTTTAATCCTATTCCGTTCGATTTATCTCGAGCGCAATCCGGTTGCAACTGCGGAAATCAGCGGGCATGCTCTTTTGCGCTAAGGTACTATACTTATGTTCGCAATCGACGCTAGAAGTTAAACTGCGTCTAATGGCTTATTACTTGTATATTTTTTCCTCGTGTACCTTTTAATTGTACACGTCGTCAAAAACATACTTCGTACTAAGCTCATTAGCCGCAGTTTAACGCGCACTGCCGTCCTCGTGTACCTTTA
>DEST01000011.1 GCA_002361365.1 Alphaproteobacteria bacterium UBA3307 | reverse complement strand
CTCCCAAACCGGCAGAAAAAACTAAACCAACGGCCAATTCTTTGGCTCCCGGAAATCTTTTTGCCACCCAACGCGTTACTTTTTCTCCAAAGCTCACCTTTTGCGGTTCAGTCGGCTGTTTAGCTTTAACAAAATCTTTCATCGGATACATAACAACCGGAGAATTTGTAAGTCTTGCAGCCAAAGCCCCCCACTCGCGATTGTCTGAAATTTGGTTACGTGCATCATTATCGTGCTGCATCCCGGCATTTGCGTACAAAGCATACATACCGATAATCATATCATTCTTTTTGTTTTCCGGCATTTTAAGTACGCTTTCAACATATTCCGAAACTTGCTCTGGAGCAATTCCGGCGGCTTTATACGCCCGCGCCATTATCGGCTGTTTAAGCAAATCTGCCAACATAGCATCTTTATTTTTGCTGGCGGCACCTTCATTTTTTGCCACCACTTCATTTTGCAAAAAAGTCACTTCTGCCACATTATAAGATTGCTGATTTTGCAACACATCTTTATAGGCACCCAGCTCATCAACCATTTGATAACTCATAGGATATTCCATCGTTTTTCTCCTTCAAATTTCTTCTTATGTTATCATTATATAATGTATTTTGTCAAATTTCAAGCAAAAAAATACATAATTGTCAAAATATTTATTTTTTTTGACGAAATGAGTAGTATTTATGCAACAAAAACGTAATAATTGTCGAAAAAATCAGATAAATTCCCTGAGCTTGCCACCCCTCAAACTCAAACATCCACATCAAAAAACTGATACTCGGTGCGTTTATGAGATATAAAAAAATATAAACCGACCACGCCTTAGCCCATTCTTGCCAAAATTTTCCATGGCTACGAAAGACATAATAACGCATAGTCAAAAATGAAACATTTATTGTGATAACATATTGCGTAATCAAGGCTATATTTGCCACTACAATTTCCGAAAAATTCCATCTGCCGACCATATTTATTTTGCCCAAACCCCATTCCAATACTGCGAAAACCGACCACGCAAAAACGGTATTAAATCCGCCAACCAGTAAAAAACGCAGTTTTTCGGGAAATTTGAACCAGATATTTTCGACCCATAAATATAATTTGAGGATTGCCTTAATCAATATCGTCTCCACCGTGAATGTTATCAAGCACACTTTTATCCATCAGGGCATGCAACTCTACCGAGCGCCATTCTGACAAAATGTTGTCATCCCACACACTTTCCGGATATTGCCTGTCAATTTCGGGCTGTCCGGGGTGTATCATAACTTCAACCGCCTTATATCCGTGAGGAATCCGCACGTTTACAAATTGTTCGCGCGAAATTTTACAAGTAAACAGAATCGTATAAAAATATACATCGGATTTGTAGCCGTTCCACCACGTTAAAAAGCGCAAAATAAAATATTTTATCAGCCCGCCGTCAAATAACCAACTCTTTGACTTATTCTGCCGTATTGTATTGAAAGCATTTTCATTCATAACCCGTACACGTGGCACATTGTATTCCGCCATTATTTTGCGTACGATTTTGAACACTGCCGGTATCAGATGCACATGGCGATGACCGTCAATATGCGCCATTTTCAATCCGGTTATCAAGTATTTTTGCACTTGGGCACGAATCTCGATTTCCGCCTGTTTGGCGAATTTCCGCGGATGCAAATATGATAACAACAGCAGATTAACAAAACCATTTTTAAGTTTACCGTCTGCTCCTACCAAGAGTGGGATATTCTGAGGATTTGCCGCCGGTGTTTCGTTGGTTAAATTCAGATGCAGACCTATTTCCAACTTTGGCATTTTTTTTGCGGCTTCTACCGCCTCCGTGGCAAACTCCTGATTTATCATCAGGCTTGCACTGTTCAAAATACCTTCGGTATGTGCCTTGATAATGGCGGCATTAACTCCGCGGCTGATGCCGAAATCGTCAGCATTAAATATTATTTTCAGACTCATTTTTCTTTGCTTTCTTTTCAATATAATCTGCTACATATAACGGGCGTTTTTTTACTTCCATATGGATTTTTCCGATATATTCGCCGATAATACCGAGACAAATCAGCTGTACTGCCCCCAAAAATATCACGGTAACCATAATGGTGGCATATCCAGGGGTCGGATTATGCATAAAGAAATGTTCAAAGAACACATATATACCCATTAAAAGGGCTAAAATTGCGGCAGCAGCCCCCAATCCGGTAGCAAGTCTCAGCGGCATTACCGAAAACTGCACTATACTGTTTACGGCCAAGCGCAAAGATTTTATAAAATTATATTTAGATTCTCCGCTGAAGCGTTCCGGTGCCACAAAATCTATAATTTCAACATTATCTTGCGGCATTATCCAACTCAACAGTCCTCGAAAAAGCCTATCCTGTTCATTAAAACTTTTCAAAAAATCCACATATTTACGGTCTAGCAACCTAAAATCAGGTGCACTCTCCATAATCGGCATATCCGAAAGCAAGTTGAGCACATAATAAAATGCTTTAGCGCATAATTTATAGAGTTTTGAAGTTGCGACGTTATCCACTCTTTTGGTCAGCACTATTTCCTTGCCGTTTTGCCAAGCCTCAATCATTTGCGGAATATAAACCGGCGGATGCTGCAAATCGGCATCCATAAAGATTACCGCGTCACCTCTGGCATAATCCATACCGGCAGTCATGGCAATTTCATGACCGAAGTTACGCTTAAGCTGCACAATTTTGATGCGTTCATCTTTTTTTTGCAACTTCAAGCAGTTTTCATAAGTCTTATCCTTACTGCCGTCATCGACAAAGATATATTCAAAATCAATATCTTTGATTTTTTTTAAATTTGCATTAAGTTGCCTATGTAATTCCGCCACGTTATCCTGTTCGTTATAAGCGGAAATAACAATACTTATAAGTTTATTTTTCTTCGGCATTTTCTACCTCCCACGGTTCAAAGAATCCGTATAAAACTGCTTTTTCTTTAGTTTTACCAAAATAATTTTTATATGCAAGAGTCATTTTTTGCGGTGCGGAAACTTTGCGCCCATACATTTTTTGATATTGAGCATATTCCCAATCATCTGCGGCAATCAAGAGTGCGCCTTTCTGCTCAAAATCAACTTTATCAAACCACGGATTATTTTTAGGCTTCATCCAAATCATCGGTTTGATTTCATGCGAAGCATATAAAGCCATAATATCACTGTACCATACGTCTGCCCCTACATATTCAAGCGGTTTATCTGTATGTTCCTCCCATTTTTGTTCAAACATCTGCGCCATCTTCCGCACTTCTGTCTGATAGCGTAAACTCGTCGTCATCAAACACTGTATTCCGTAAGCGGTTGCAAACAAAGCAACCCAGACAAACATTATATTCAAAAATTTATTTGCTCTTTGAGCATCAATTTTTATCGGGAGAAAATAAAAAAGCGCCGTACCCCACATAAACAGACACGGAAACCCCCACATACTTTTTGCCGCATTGCCGCTGATAAGACAAATCAGTGCAAATATTGCCGCCGGAATAATCGCCGTGCTCAGAATAAAACGACTGTTTGTATTTAAGAAAAATGCCGTCTTTTTACCGTTCTGCCAAAACAAAAAGAACGTCAAAATTGCCGGTAGTGCGAATAAAATCTGAGCGCCCACAAACTTCAGAGGATATACAATATGGCGCCAAAACGAGGTAATATTTCCGCCATGACTGCGAGATGAAATATAGTTAAAAGATTCAAAATCATTCTGCCACAGCCAATAAATATGCGGAGTAAGTAATCCTATTGCCAATATCGCTGCCACATACACCTTAAAATTCTTCAACAGCCTCCAAATACCTTTGTCCCATAAAACAAATGTTCCCAAAGCCGCCAACAATATCGTTCCAACATATTTATTGAGAAGATTTAAACCGGCCAAAATTCCAAACAGCAACCAATCTCGCCACCTATTCATAGTATATCCTTGCCAAAAATAATAAGCGCACATCGGCCACAATCCGATAGAAATCACGTTGACGTTAAATTCCGGTGTAGAAAATCCGTAATAAATAATACCAAACTGCAAAGCAGCAGCAGAAATCGCTTGTATATCATCTAAAAAGCAACGCGCCAATTTATATATATATACGACACCCAGCATAACAAAAATTTGGCTCAGAGCATACATTGCTTTATCGCTCTGTCCAAACAGCTCATACCACGCGTATGCAACCCAACCGGAAAACGGCGGATGCTTGGTAGTTCCCCACAAGCAGTATTTTCCCCAAACGATAGCCTCTTGTGTATCCATTGAAAGCGAAAGGCGCAACATAGGCACCACACTCCATAATAAAAAGCTGAAAATAAGCAACCACACAAATTTTTTCATCAGTCCGGACACTTTGCCTCCGTTAACCACTCTTAAACCAAAATTGTTATAGCATACAAAATAGTAAAGTATATAAAAAAAAGCATATTATTGACTGAAAATGTCCAAGTTCGACAATATTTACAAAAAACATATCATTTTTGTCATTTTTTACTTGCATTTCGCCAAAATATACGATATACTACCATAAAATATGGCTATTTAGGAGAACGAATATGGCTGATATGACAAATGAAGAATTTAAGCTTGCAGCAGAAGAAGCGGCGAAAAACACTCAAAGCGCAACAGACTTTTTGCATAATGTATCACAATCCAATATTGATAGTTATGATGCAGATGCCTTAGCAAAAATTGAAGAACTTCTGAATGTTTCCGGCGCAAATCTACCGGCAAGCCAACGTGATTTGGTGCTTACAAAGGTAGCGGCGCAAAAAGAAAAGTTAGCTTTGTTAGAGCAACAAGCAGCTCATGAAACAACTGAAACTCCGACAAAGGAACAGCCAACGCAAACAGAGACTCCGAACGCGGAAGCTCCGGCAGAAGAAACCGTTCTCAGTCAGGAAGATTTGGATAAATTCAATGCAATGACTTCTTATGACTTAGCACAAGAGCATCAACGCTTATCGGAACTTAGGGATAGGTACATTCAGGCACTTGACAGAGCCGGTATCGGTCCGGCAATGATTGATATGCCTGAGGCTAAAGAATCCGCTGAAAAACTGGATAACATCTCGCAACAACTAAAAAAAATAGAGGCTTATGCCAAGCAAGAATTATCAGACACTGATTTAAGTTATCAGAATCCGGAAAACGGCGATATTGAGTTGTTGCCGCATAATGCTCCTACCGTCAAAGACTATGTTGCTATTTTGACCGGTGCGGATAAAAATTACAAATATGCAAATCAGGCAACTCTTGACGCCGCACTTATCGAATATGACCGCAACAACGGTTTTGATGCCGAATTACCCAAAGCCAAAGAAATCGAAGAAAATGAAAAGAAATGGCAACAGCTTGTTCCGGCTAATGAAAAAATATTACCAAAAGACTTTGAAAATAATTCCGGATTGGCAGTTTTAAAAGCAACCGATAAAACAACGCTTAATGAAATTATCGAAACATTGCGCATTACGGCGCTTACCGAACTTGCGGCAGAAACGCCGGACAAAGATGCAGAAGCGGCAAAAAAACGCTACTATCAAAAATATGCCGAAATAGCTGCTGAATATATTAAAACCGCAGACACGACATTTGCCGGTATAGCTAATGACCCGGAACAAAAAAACAAGTGGTGGCAAGAATATGCTAAAGCCAATAAATTACCGCTTGACAACTTGGAAACATTGCAAAAAGACGCACAGCACCAAGCAAAATTCACGGCTTTTGTAACATCTAAGGTTTATCAAACACTAAATGCCACATACGCTCAAAAGAACGCGGTCTATGCCTCTCGTTTAGCGCAAAAAACCGGTATGAAAAATGCATTAGAAACTGCAGCTCAAAACAAAAAATCGTTTTGGCAAAAGCATCCGCAACTGATGCAAACGGTAAAAACCGGCGGCAAAACGGCTGCGGTTAAAATCGGCGCTACTTTAGGGTTTGGCATTATCGGCGCCACTGCCGCTCAAGCTTGGCAAATGAGTAATGAATTTAAAAAGGCCATCAAGAATACCAAAGAAGAAAACGGCGGAAAATTCTCGCCCAAACTATTGGCTCTGCACTTTAAGAAGAATCCGGAAGCAGCAATAAATGTTGCTAAAAGCTCCTTATTGTTTGCAACAGCAGGAATTGCCACTGCCGCACTTGTTGCCTCCGGAGCCGCTACATTCGGTCTGGTCGGCGGAATTGCCGGTTTGGCCGCAACAAACGCCGCCGGCGGTGTTGCAATTAAAGGCTTAAAAATGGCTGTATCTTCAGGAATTACCGCGGTTACCGGTGCCGCCACTTGGGCAATTACACGCAAAAAACTGAATCCAAAGAAAAAAGAATTGATGGCCATTTTGCAACAGCATTTAGGCAACGGACAAGAGCCGGCAAAAAAGGGATTTTTAGACCGTTTCAAACGTAATAATGACCCTGCAACAAAAGCCTATAACGAGTTAACCAAAATGTGGAAAAACGGAGATAAAAATCTGAGTGCCAAAGTTGCATCTTTAGGTTTATCTCCGGAGCAAGCGGAGCAAGTTAAAGCATTGGCGCAAGAAATCAGAGGCTTAAAAATAAAAGCTACCACCATTGTTGCCTCCACTGCCATCGGTTCAGCTGCAACAGCGTATATGATGGATAATGCAAACAGTGCTCCGACGACACCTTCTGCCGATAACTCTGCTGATGGTTTGGCGGCCGGAGCCAAAATCGGTGCCGCCATCAATCAAGGACAAGACGGCGCAGATATAGCTGATACCGCTGCCCAAACTCATACTTTTGATATTACGGATTCCAGAGTGACCACCCAAGCGAATGCCACTTACGTTATCCTTAAACAAATGGGATTGATGGAGGGCAAAGACTTTGATGATTTGCGCGGCGGAAACACACATATTGTTAAATCCGGCATGACATCTTATTTGAGCAAATTGCAACTGACCGACGCGCAACAGGCGGAATTTCAGGCTAAGCTCGACAGCGGAGAATTTGACCGGATTGCCGATAAACTTAAGTCCGGACACATGATAATCCGTCCGGGCGGCGAAGTGGTGGAACGTGACCACGGTTGGACGCGTCCGCAACATAGTGCCGGACATAATCATAACGATAATGGTGCAGAAAATGCGCAAACAAAGCCGCAGGTTGATGCATCTCAACTTAAAGGTGCAAAGTTAACACCAGACCAAGCTCAAATTGATCCTCAGGCTAAAATTCAAATGCCGGAAACAATTCAAGCTACGGGAAAAGCCAAAACCTCCGGTTTATTCAGCTTTTTGCATAAAAAACACGACTTTGATGTGACTATCACGCGCACCGGTAATCTTAATGCTGATGTGGAAAATTATGCCTATGGTGTTGCCTTAAAGCAACAATTAGCCAAAGCCGGAGTTGCTGATGTCAACAATCCGTCTGCCGAACAACTTGCGGCCGCTAAACAAACATTGGAGCAAAAAGGTTATCATATTACCGGCAAAATTACCGATGCTAACGGTCAAGAGCATAAGTTTAAGGTGGTACGTCATAAGGACGGCACTATAAATCGTACGGTTGACGGGCAAAAGATGAGTATGAAAACCGCACCTAACAGCGAAGTTCAATATGCAACATACAAGCACGTAAAGTTAGCTCCGAATGCGGTTGTAGACCCTCAAGCCGGAGAGAATTATGTTTCTCAAAAAGCCGATAAGTTGCGCGGTATCTTAAAGACTAAAGAAAATGGAGTTGATACAACATATTCCGCCGTAACTGACGGAGATTCCGGCAAAGACTTTATCGTAAAAGCTCAAAACGGACAGTCTGTTACCAGAGAAGTTTCAAATGGTTCCAATGTCTTAAAACAACTGGCCAAAGGCTCACAACAACAAGGACGCTGATAAACAGAGGCCAAAATCAATTTCCCCGCTGAAGTCAATATTTCAGCGGGATTTTCTTTGTCTTCAAGCAAGTATAAAAAAGTTGAAAATTTCATAAAAATGTAACACAAATAATAAAAATATGTGATACAATAAGGTAGAGTTAGTGTATCTATTTAAATTAGGAGAAAAGTCATGTTAAATAAGCGGAACATACTTTGCAAACAGCTAGTGTTAAGCCTAGTGATTGCTCTGATGGGAATGGCAATGACTACGCCTGTTAATGCGTCTGTATGTCTTTTAGGGGATTATGATAATCCAAGTTGCGAAGAACAGATGCAGTATCAGCCGATGGAAGTTATAAATACCTTTTGTAATGACCCGAGTGCCGTAGAGGTAAACTCATCGGAGTATAATAATTTAATTAACAGCGGATATACATGTACCGCTGCTAAAGAATGTCCGGAAAAAGCAAGTTGCGTTGCTCCATCTTGTTCTGCTTATACGCATATCGGCTCCGGTGAAGACCATTCTAATGAATATACAGTCAGAAACGGCACATATTGCTCCATATCCGGCGAATGTACCATCAACAAGGCAACAGCCAGCAAATACAGCGATTGGCCAAGTTCTTACCGAACATCTGGCGGCAAAAATGATGTAGCAAATTATGCTTGCTATGTGTGTATGGTTAAAAACCAAAAAGGTGTGGACGTACACGCTAAAAAAGACAATAAATACTATTGGCGCTGTGAAAATGTAACAATTTGTAAAGATGGCAATGATACCGCTTATTCTCTGATTGGTAAATCCCGAGCTGAAGTAAAAGCACAGCAAGAAAAAGAATGCGAATATAAAAACACCGTACAAACAATAACCCATTGGTCATTTGTTACCGGAGAATCATCAGATGAAGATAACTATTTATGCGGTCACTGTAAAGCCAGCGATGCTTGTCCTCAGGGGTATGAACCGGAAACAACTCCGATGACCAGTCCGGAATGTTATGACAAATGCGGAGAAGGCAACAGCGAATTTTCCGGACACTATACTGTTCTTGCCGATGGCACCGAAGTAAAATGTTGCAAATTCGGTCTAAAAAATACTCATTGCTATTGCAATGAAGAAGCCACAGCAATTTATGATAGAGATAAACCGAAAAACACCGGCTGTAACGGCTTTGTATGGGATGACAAAGAAAGCACGGAAGCAAAACGGCTTTATGGTGATACGTGGGAAGAAGTTTCCACCGGTTGTCAGTGCATAAAACGCCCATGTGCTGAAGGTGACATTATAACGGATGAAAATAAGCCAAACGGACCAAACGCTCAAGGCTACTACACCGTAAAACGAAATGGTGTATGCTATGCCAAAAAATTCACCGGTTGGAACGGTGATACGGCTTGTTATAAAGATATGGAGATGAACGAAGAAAACGGCTTCGGCTGTGAGGGTGATTTGGAATTTGATACAGAAAATTGCGAATGTGCACCAAAGAAATGTCCGGAAGGATATAGCACAGACTATCAATCTGTTGCTGATTGTACGAAAAACAATCATCCGCAAGGCTGGAATTTCAGTAGCAACGGAAAGTCCGGTGATTTGCTATGCGGTAAATGCGAGGCAAAAACTTGTACCACCACAACCGGATATGATTATTATTGTCAACCGGAGCCAAAACACGAAGAACCGGACCCAAGCAAAGGCGAAGAAGATACTACCGACGATAAGTGGGTAAATGATGAAGTTCCAACCGGTGATGATATTGTTTATAACATTAAATGTGTTGTGCAGTGCCAAGACGGCTATCCTCGCAGCACAACTGAAGAATGTGCTTGTGAAAGCGGATGCCCTGAAGGTTTCAGCACAGCATTTCAGTCAGTTGAAGATTGTGGAGAAAGCGGCAATTTAGGCTGGGTATATACTTCTAATGGTATGTATAGAGATCAAGCTTGCGGTATGTGTACGGCTAAAAAATGTACTGGTATGGATAAAGATATTAAATGTCAGCCGACACAGTTCTGCGATGCCAACAGCGATTATTGTCCATATAAGGAAAATAATAATGATAACCCTGAATACGATGGAGATACCCCGAAATATAGCGCAAATAATAAGACTTGTAATGAATGGATATCTAAAACTTGCGAAGAAGGTTATGAATACGACAAAGGTACTTGTGAGTGCGTGATTGCCAAGTGTGTTCCAGGTGATGGCAGATTTGGTCATGGATGCTGTGAAGATACTGATTGCGGCGCCACATCCGAATTTCCAACATATTGTTTCAAAATTCAGTCAACTGATGGAACTTCTGCAAAATCATGCCGTGAATGCTCATCAGAATCTGACATAGAAGGATTTACAAATAATATGCAAAAATTGATTCAAAAATGCACTCTTCTTGACGCAATTGATATTCCGGCAACTTCAACTGTCCAAAAATGTCAAATAGATGTTCTGGGAAGATGGATTGTGAATTATAAATACCCTAAAGACGGTATAGAAGAAGCAAGAGAGGGAAGAATGTTTGTTGATATAGATGAGAATGGATATGTAAGATATACACAAGAAAAAGAGGATGGGCTTTCAAAATATAACACATCAAACCGTAAAAGATGTCGTAATGGTGAATTAGTAGGATACACTAATAAAGACCATACACTTATGCCTGATATAAATAGATATGCTGATGAATTGAATGACGATTGTCCGGATGGTCAAGTCAAAAACTATAACGATTGTATCAATAAAGGTTTGGCTTATACATATAGCGGACAGACAGAATTTGGTAGTTATTGCTACTCTTGCCGTGAAAAATAATCAGAATATATTTACTTTTATATCCTTTCAGGGGCGGTGGAATTATCCGCCCTTTTTTGTAATATGAAAACAGCGTGCGTTTCGACAAAGATTAACGCACGCTGTACCG
>DEST01000102.1 GCA_002361365.1 Alphaproteobacteria bacterium UBA3307 | reverse complement strand
AATTCCTCAATCTGCTCGATTGATTGCCTACCGGTAACCGCCTGAATACCATTCATACGCGGTGAAGTGAACACGGTAACGAGCATTCCCTCAACCGGCTCAACATTCTGCGTTTTGCCATATGAATGCGGATTGTTGTCAAGAATAGTTACAGTGGCAACGGTGTATTGAGTTGAGTCAACAACCACAAACCAAGTGCCGCTTTTTGCCTCATATTGCAGATTGCCGGTACCGATAATTTTCGGCTCAATCGGTTCACTGTCAAAGGCAGAACAACCAGTTAATGCTACGCTGAGCGTGGCAATTAACGCAAAGACTAACTTTCTCATACGCTTTTAGGTTTTAGAGTCTTTACCACACTGGTAAATAAGCTCATCCACATATTCAATCAGACTTATAGTTTTTATCTGTTTTGATACAGGAATGCGCTCAATAGCAGATATAACAAAGAATTCACCGTTTATATTGACCGTAATAATTGCCTCATCACCATCTGGAATTTCTGATGGCGCGATACTGTCTAATAACGAATCATCCCAAAAACACCGCAGAATTAAAGGCTCAGAAATATCTTCAGCCTTTTTGTTCTCTATTTGCACTGATTTAAGAGATAATTTCAGCAGATTGTGACGTTTATTGTAGCCAACAACCACTCCTCTAAGTTTAATCTTTTCCATACGCTTTTACGGTTTAGTAGTTCAGATAAATAATGTTTTCACCTAACTTGAACTTCTTGCCCAGTTTAAGCACCTTAATGTATAAGGTAACAACTACAACAAGCCAAACAGCCAGAAAGACATAGCTTGTCACACAGCGCCAATGAAACACATCGTGATACCATACCGCAGCATTAGCATAGTTTATCATCACCAAGATCAATGGCCACACAGCCCAGAACATCGTCCCGCGGATGATATTCTGCTCGGTTTTGTAGGCCTTAATTACTTCTTCGGAGGAGGCATACAAAAAAGCACTCTGCCTTTCATAAATGCCGATTACCGGAAAACCTGCCTCTTTCGGAGTTTTGCCATACTGTTTCTTAAACAGAGCAATGGCTTCATCTGTTCTTTCCATACTTTAATAATATTTTTTAATGATACATTTTGTTATAATTATAGATTTTCTAACCGCCACCTTAAAGAAAAAATATATCAGAGTCAAACAAAAAAAATCTCCAATGTCATGCCTCGCACTATACGGTGTAAGAAAGATAATGTCTTCCTCGAAGTGTGCGGCGCATCACTTCTTGCTACGCCTTCGGCTTGCTTCGGTCACTCGTCCACTAAATTCGATAATTGCGCTTACGCTTGTTCTCTCATTAAGTGGTCTTCGCCCGTCGTCCAAAAACGACATTTTGAGGTCGTTTTTGTTTCTCCGGCGTCAAGGAATCTGGTCTTTGCGTAGCACTATATTTTAAATAATTCGAAGATCCCTTGACCAAACCTGACGGTTTGGAGGGATGACACGTTATTGTTTCTATGACCAAAACAAAAAAAATCCGCTTGAGGTTATTAGCCCCGAGCGGATTTTTGTTTTTTAGTTGCAATTACTCAACAGGAGATTCAACCTCTACTTGCTTTTGTTTAATCCGGTAGAGCTTACCGTCTTTGCGGCAGAAGGAAGCGGCAACAGTTGTTGTCACACATCTTCCGCTCTTGTCGAGAAGCGGGGAATGGTTCACCACGGCCTTCACATACGTACCGTTTGGTTGGTAAGAAAGGTTCGGCTTTGATGAGTTGCCGGGATACCAGCCATCGTAAACGCACTTGCCGCTATCCGTACTGAACAGCTTGATTCTGAAGCCGCCCCATTCGGTGTAGCGGAACGCTACGATGTGCAGGTTGTCGTTGTAAGAGAGCAGTTCCTGCTCCGGGCTCACAATCTCGGCACCGTTCATAGTCAGGCCGTATCCGGTCCATCCGCCGAACAAATTGGAGTGGTGCTTGATAATCAGCTCACAGTTATCACACTTTTGGTAAGTGACATCGTCGGCGAGAGCAGTCGTACATACGCAACACATTGCAATCAACACGAAAAACAACTTTTTCATAAGCGAATAATTATCCGTGCCTTTTCACGGGGTTCTAAAATAATAAAAGACAATATAATTTGATTTCACGCCCTGATTTTACCCCTCCCATAGACAAAAGTCAAGCGTTTTTTGTGAAAAATATTCAATGACAACAAAAAAATCCGCTTGAGATTATTAGCCCCGAGCGGATTTTCTTATAGTTTATACATCGTAATCAGAACAGCCACGGCATATAGGCATTGCAAAAGAAGAAAGCAATGAGAGCCAAACCGAAGAACCACGGCCAGCTTTTGGCCATACGGCGAAAGCCGTCTTGAGGATAGGCATATTCATACTCGTCGATGCAGTTTTCAGATGCGCCTTCATCATATGCAAACCAACTCCAAAGGCCGAAAGCCAACGTTGTTGCCCCATAAAAATGACAGGTAAAATACCACACGGCAAACACCACCGCAAGTCCGAGCAACACTATAATAGTGTAGTTTCGCTGATACCGATTGTAGATTTCCTTAAATCTTCGGATATGCTCGGGAACTTCTTCAACTTTTTTCTTTGTCATAAGCACTTACGCATTAATACTCAAATAATAGTTGACCGTATCAATAAAGTTCTCCACGGTCTGTTCCTTGTTGAATGGGTATTCCATCAGCGGATTATGTATGTCAACGACTATACCATAAAGGTTATACAGCTCATCGAACATATCTTCAAAATCCCACGAGTCCATACCGAACTCATCACGAAGATTTGTCTTCAGCAACTTCTCATCGGGCATACCCTCCATACTTGCCAAACCTTCACAAAGTCCGCTATATTCGCTGAGCACTTCCAGCAAAATCTTCCGAACCTCAGTTATACCAATTTTATCCATAGACCAAGACGTTTAACGCAAATCTAATTTATACATTTGGCGACCTTGTTCTGCTTCCTCGGGAGTAGGGTCGCGATAGAACAGCGACTGCTTAATCCCGATAGAAGTGATTTGCGATTTGTCATCAACGTGCCGAATAAAGCCCAAGTTGTAGAACTGTTGCAGCAATTCGGAATCAATCAGAGATTGGGCATCTACCCAATTGCCTTGCTGTATTTGCACTAAATGCAACAAAGCCTTTTTTCTGTCAGTTATCATAATCTATAACGTTTTAATGTTCATTCACTCGCTGGTATAAACAAGATGCAGATTGCCGCAACCGCGAGCGCGATGATACCATAGAGGTTAATCGCCGGTTCAAGACCGTTGAAAATCATCGCACAGTATGCACCGATACCATAACACACATAGGAATATACTCCGATAGCAAGCCAAAATGTATCAACACCGAGTTTGTGCAATCTCCACATGGCCGAAAAAAGTAGGACTAAACAGCCGACTAAGATGCCCGCGTGAAAATACCAGACAACACTGATATAAATACCCATAATTGCCGTCAATCCCACGAGGATGTTGCCATTTCCTTTATGCTCGGTCAATCCGGCCGCGATAAAAGCGGGTAAAACAAGTAACATAAAGAGAATGGCATCAATCGTAAGACCTAAGTTCTCGACCGATGGGAACAATCCGCCAATCCAAAAGAGCAAGCTCTCAACGCCGACTATGACCGCGGCGATAACGAGAAAGAGGAGAATACACAACCCAACTTCCTCATCGAACCATTTACTGAAAAAATCTTTAATCTTTCCCATAATCTAAATGCACGGGCTTTTACCGCAGGCAAGCTGTCTGTTAAATTGTTAAAGATAGACCTCTCCCAATGGTATATCTTAATGTTAGACGATTACTGATATATATATGTATTCTTTGTTTGCACAAAGAACCAATTTCTAATTATATCTTCATAATAGATTGATACCCGCTATACTAGACGAAAATTTTCTATAAAGCAAGCAAAATTTATGATTTTTAGCCATTTAAAAACAATAAAGCCACAAAAAAGCTGCCGGATTTCACTCCGACAGCTTTTTTTATTCGATTAGGGTTAATCTTTCTTCTCAGGTATCCAACCTCTTTTTTCTGCCTCACGGCGAACATCAAGGTCGAGTTCCGTGAATTCGTCATTGTCGTAAAGCTCAACATAGAGCTGAATGACTTCTTTGGCATTATCAAGCGAAAGCAACTTGTCATGAATGGTGTTCTGAAGAGAGTGCTTCTTGATATACTTCATAACAAACTCCTCAGCTTTAGGACACTCAAACATCTTGATAACAAATGAGATATCCAACCGTTCGCCAGCCTTGATGCTCTTACTCAAAAAATCCTGACACGAGCAGATCACGGCATTGAGCAAATCCTGCAAAGTCGGGTTGTTGT
This sequence comes from Alphaproteobacteria bacterium UBA3307, assembly GCA_002361365.1. Lineage (GTDB taxonomy): Bacteria > Pseudomonadota > Alphaproteobacteria > RF32 > CAG-239 > RUG410. The sequence goes on along the minus strand of DEST01000102.1, from coordinate 11,412 downwards.
TCACAAACTCTTTGATGTCATCATTGGCCATTCCATAGTTTGGCTCATACTTGAAGATTAACTGCGCCATTGTCAGATTAGAATAGTGCTTCAAGATGTGCAGGATTGCCTCGGCATCGAGAGTATGACCGGTCTCGTGGAAGACATGGTACTGGTCTAATCCCATTTCCATCTGCGCCTGCGGGCAGATTTCCTTGGTTGTTTCGCAGAATGATATCCAAGCATCGATCTGCTTTGAGCCGCGCTGAGACTTTGTGAACACGCGCTGATCATAGATGTTAAGACGCTTCCTGAATTCCTTAAGGAAAACATCATTACACCACATTGATTTTCCAATCTCATGACGTAGCTCATTATTTAAGCCACAACGTTCAACATAATCCAGAAAAACACCGGTAACACAAGCTTTACGCCAACCACAAAAGAAAACGCTGGCATGACAAGCTTCATGAGCCAAGATGACAACCTGATCTTTCGGAAGCGTTCCGCGCTTGAGATACTCTTCAAATACAGACCAATCTTGCTGTTCTATACTTTTTGCAATAAAAACACGGAACAATTCCGCATTCAGCTTAATACTGCAAACATTTTCTTTGAAGAAAGCAAAGTCATCATCCAAAACTTTCGCTGCCACATCAGTGTGCATTGCCATAAGCGTTTCAATTGAGCTGTTGACATTGTTGTAGTAATCGATCTGTTGTTTTTCAGACAGGTACTTCAACTCATCAAGCTTGTACCACCACTTTGCCCAGTGCCAAGGCCATTTCTTTGCCTGCCGTGTAAAGAACTTTTGGCATCGTTCGCTGTAAAGTTCATCAGAGTGCGCAAAATCATTCGCCCAACGGGGCTTGAAGATGTTCAACACAAACAGAGTGATAGGATTGAGAATTAGAAGAAACCCAAATCCCAACAGTGTTAAAATTAAATAAACAAGTTGTGTTGTCACTGGTAAGTCAAAAAATGACTTTGAATTGTTTGTAGTAGCCATAATGTAAAAAATTTGAAAGGCTCGCCCAGTTCCTCGTAGGCAAAAGTTGTTAAGATTGTCTGGGGAAACTTAATACCTGCACGAAGCAGCTATCAGACAGACAATCTGCTCCGAACATAATCAAAACCAATTCTGAAATACCGTAACATCACCCTATAGTGCCAAAGCCCTAATCAGATAATAGTAAATCATCATTATAGAATATAATTACTCGTAAAACATAGTCATTATACGATTAGCCAAAAAATTTGTCAAGTATTAAAAAATACTTTTTTATTTTTTGTTGATTCCTTGAAAATTAGGCGCTATCAACGGCTTAATTTCAAATTGTTATGATATTATTCTAACTAACACAATATATACTTAATTTAAGGAAATTTGCATTGCATTCGGCGAATAAGGGGGCACAGGGCGCATCAGACCTTTCCTCTTTGAGGATAAAGGATACTTCCCAGCTGTTTTAAGTGCACGCGTTATTAGAGGGCTGCGAAAACGCCATTTGAATGCTAAACAGGAAATCTGCCCACCACCGCGCTCGGATGATCCTCTGATTTCTGTAAGGATGAAGAGCTATCACCGAAAATACGGTCTGGGGTGATTCTTGCAAGTAGTGGCGAGCGAAAGCAAGCAAGCGTTCTTGAGGAATGTCAATAACTGTTAACGGGTGACAAGCGGCCTTAAGCATTTCAAATGTCTTTCCTTAAATTGTCGGGCGGGTTCGCAAGTGACCTCCCCGGAAGCAACAGACAATGACAAACAGTTGAGTTGGTTTGGAAGCAACCATTCTCGTAATTTGCGCGTGAAGCATTCTGTTTTAGTTTTGCGCTTAAGCCTTTGACACGAGTTGTCAGAGGCTTTCTTTTTTTATAAACACGATTTTTGTACGGCGAAACAAAGGAATATCAGTAAAAAATCTAATCAGATTTTATGCTGATAATTTTAGCTTTTATTATGGTTGTTACGACGGCGCATAAGTAAGGAAAAACTAAGCGATTGTTGCTCGTTTTGTAATGATAAACCATATTGTTTTGCCATTTCTGAAGTTTTAGCAAAATGTCCGCCGAGTTGCGCGGCAGTGTGGGCATCATCACTGAGTAAAACCGGAATTTCAGCTTGTGCCAATAAGCGCATAATACGTGGGCTAGGATATGGTTCGTTGCCAAATTTAAAATAACTTGTGTTGAGTTCAACCTTGACACCAGACTGTCGAATAACATCAATGGTTTTTTGTTCTTCTTCAAGCCAACGTTCTTCTTGTCCCAGACCGACTTTTTTCATTAAATCAAGATGTGCCATAATATCAAACAAGCCGGAACTTGCTGCTGCTCGCTCGTTTTGCCAATAACGATGCAACAGCAGATTTTGTTCAATAACAGAGGCATTTTTGATATCATGCGAATTGTACAATATTCCTTTATGCTCAATAAAATGTGCCGAACCGATGATGTAATCAGGTCGAAGAATCTCTAAAGCTTGTAGAAAGCCTTGCTGCCATTCCGGAGAGGCAAAAAAATCAACTTCCATACCTTTTAGAATTTGCATATCGGTTTGTTGACGTAAGTCATCTATTTTTTGGTAGTGCAGTGCAAATTTGGCAATCACTTCCTTAAACGATGACGAATATATGTTGTGATAACCTCCCTTCAAAGCATATTGATACATCGGAGCTTCTTTTATACGAGGATGCACAATAAAGTGGTTGGAAAAGCCAAGATGTGTCCAACCGTAAGAAGCTGCTTTTTGCAGCATTTCTTCTTCCGTATTTTGACCGTCAAATCCAAGTGTATGTGTATGCAGTGAAAATTTTTGCACTTTTATCCTCCGAGGCTTGCTTTATATGTTAAAAATATGCTGTTTGTCAAGACTATGTTGTATTTGAGGTGAAAATTCTTGACTTTTATAGATTAGTTATTTATCTTTTTTCCTATAAATTTATAATTATAGCAAAATGTATTATTGATTTAAAATTATTGCTTATGAAAAATTTTCAAGAGATTATCAAACTGAATTCTGCTGAACAAAACGAGCAGATGGCGTGGTATTGTATCGAAAATTCCGAAGTCGGACACTTGAAGCAGCTTCTGCGCGATGGTATGCCGCTCAATGCATTTATGCTGACAGCAATGGTGTTTTTTGGGCATCGCGATGCTCTGATTAAAGAAATTTTGCAAGAAACCTCAACCTTTGATGATGACGTTATCCAATGGATGCGCGGCTATTTTGAGGTTGATGAATTGGCAGAAGTTTTGCCGCGGTATCAAAAAAAATTACCCAAGGATTGGCCTAGCAATGAAGATTGCGCCCGCTTAAAGCTCTGGACAACATTATGCCTAAGACGAGAGTTTTATTCAGTGGCGCGATTGCACCTGAGTTTTTGATGGCAAACGACAGAGCCGCTTATTGCTCCGATGTGTGGGTCGCTTTGTTGCGGGTGGATTTTGCCAAGTATGCTCCACAGGCGTTGGAAAAAGGCTATTATTCCGCCTTTTTGGCTCAAGACGGCTGGTGGAAATATCTGGTTGATAACGGCAGGGCGGATTGGTTGTTGAAACGCGGCGATATGGGTGGTCTTTTGCCTGAAAAAGAAATTGCCGAATATTGCTATCATAAAGGTTTATTTGATGAGTTGTTTAACAACAAATATGATGACGTTTTGCTAAAATATCATAACTTTGCGGTATATGTTAAGCATCATAGTTTTCGTAAGGTGTTTTTGAGCCAATATCCGGAACAGGTTGATTGGGAAGATTTGTGGCAACATGCCAAGGCTAAAGAGTTTCAAAACTATTTATTGGAGATGGCAGCTTGTAACAAAGAAGTTCCGCAATGTCGGGAATTTTTGGCTAGGCACTACGGATTTTGGAAGCAAATACTACTCTTCTTAAATTAAATTAGAAATAAACGCCCAGACTTTTTAGAGGTCAGGCGTTTATTTTTTTTGCATATTAGCTTGACTTAAAATGATTTTTTATATATCATCAAGTCGTTTGAGACTATAATTAGAGTATTATTGATATTAAAAATTGAGTTTATGAAAAAAGTTAGATTTATCGGCACTATGGAAACATTTTATTTTGTGCCTAATTGCGAAGAAGAAACGGCAGTGATTTATTTGGATGTTGTTTCTGAACAAAAACTTCCCGACGGCAGAGAAGAAACAGTATCTCCGGTAAGACGTATGCGCTTTGTCCTTCAGGGAAAAGAACTCGGCATTTTGAGCAAAGAAAAAGCTATGGTTCGCGGGGATAAAATATCTATCACAGTCAATGAAAGGTCTGACGGCGGGCTGTTGCACAATGTCAATCTGCTGGAGCGTAAAACTCCGATTGTTGATGCCAGAGAATATGTCAAAAATTTGACATAAAACAAAATTAAGACTGAGAAACAAAACGCCCAGACTATTGATTTGGTTTGAGCGTTTATTGTTTTTTAGATAAATAAAATTTCTTTGGTTAGTGCATAAAAACAAATAAAGATTCTGGTATCTGGCAATGCAGATACCGTAAATAACCGATTAAATTTGCCATACAGAAGGTATTTTAAAATAAAAAGTTAAAAAAGTCGGTCTAAAAGTCGGCAAAAATACTTGAGTTTTGAAAAATTATCCTTAATATATATTTCACTGTTACTGCTTAGATGAATTTAATAAATGGAATTAAGTAAATGAAATTTGGTAAAAATGCTTTGATTTGGATAGGTATTTTATTGGTGCTGACAACCTTTTTCGGATTGTCGGACAGTCGTAATTTGCGTGGTGGCACAGAAAATGTAGCTTTTTCTGATTTTATGAATAATGTTAAAGAAAAGAAAGTGTCTGATGTTTCAATCAATGGCGGAGAAATTTTTGGCACAACAACCGATGGTAAAAAGTTTATCACCTATGCGCCATATAGCCCTACAACGGTTGACACTTTGTTGGAAAATGATGTAAAAATAGATGCTAAACCACAAGATTCTTCTACTGATATTTTTTGGAATATCCTTATTTCGTGGTTTCCGATGATATTATTGGTTGGCGTATGGATTTTCTTTATGCGTCAGGCAAATATGGGGAATAATAAGGCTCTGAATTTTGGAAAATCTCGCGCCAGATTGATTGAAAACAATAAAAGAGTAACTTTTAAAGATGTTGCCGGCGCAGATGAATCTAAACAAGAATTGGAAGAAATTATCGACTTTTTGAAAGAGCCGATGAAGTTTCAGCGTTTGGGCGGAAAAATCCCGAAGGGGGTGCTTTTGGTCGGCCCTCCGGGAACCGGTAAAACTTTGCTGGCAAAAGCTGTTGCAGGTGAGGCTGATGTGCCGTTTTTTTCGATTTCTGGCTCGGATTTTGTAGAAATGTTTGTCGGTGTTGGTGCTTCAAGAGTACGCGATATGTTTGAGCAAGCTAAGAAAAATTCTCCTTGTATTTTGTTTATAGATGAAATCGATGCGGTCGGTCGGCATCGCGGGGCCGGTTTGGGCGGCGGAAATGACGAACGAGAGCAAACATTGAATCAATTGTTGGTGGAAATGGACGGTTTTGAACCAAACGAAAATGTTATATTGATTGCCGCCACCAATCGTCCTGACGTATTAGACCCTGCATTGTTACGGCCGGGGCGTTTTGACCGGCAGGTTGTGGTCAGCAATCCGGATATTAGAGGACGTGAAGAAATATTGAAAGTTCATGTGCGTAAAGTTCCGTTAGCCAAAGATGTAAATTTGGCGGTGGTGGCGCGCGGCACTCCGGGTTTTTCGGGAGCTGATTTAGCTAATTTGGTAAATGAGGCTGCTTTGTTGGCGGCACGTCGAAACAAACGCAAAGTTACGGCAGAAGATTTTGATAATGCCAAAGATAAGGTATTGATGGGTAACGAACGTAAGTCAATGGCAATGGATGAGGCTGAAAAAAAATTGACGGCTTATCACGAAGCCGGACATGCAATATGTTCGTTACATGTTCCGGAAACAGACCCAATACACAAGGCAACGATTATTCCACGTGGGAGAGCACTCGGTATGGTGCAACAGTTGCCGGAAAAAGACCAATATTCTTACACACGCGCCAAAATGTTGTCTCGGCTGATAATTTGTATGGGCGGGCGTGCAAGCGAAGAGCTGAAATTTGGTTATGACCAAGTAACATCAGGTGCCTCGGCAGATATATCTTCGGCAACCAATTTGGCACGCTCGATGGTGACCGAATGGGGAATGAGCGATGTTTTGGGACCTGTGTTATATACTGATAATTCAAGTGAGGTGTTTTTGGGTCGTTCGGTGACGCAAAACCAGAATATGAGCGAAGAAACAGCCCGTTTGATAGATTCCGAAATTAAGCGGCTGCTTACTGAGGCACATAAACAGGCAACCGAAATTTTGCAAAAGTATGATAATGAACTTGAGGCTTTAGCTCAGGCATTGATGGAATATGAAACTCTGACCGGAGATGAAATCAAAGATGTAATTGCCGGAAAAGAGATTAATCGTTCCGAATATGCACCGGTCCCGCCGGAAAAACAAACTAAAGTTTCATTACCTGAAGTATAGGGGAATATTATGAATTTTACTGATTTAGGATTAAGTGATAAAACAATTAAAGCGATTGAGGAAGCCGGAATCAAAGAGCCGACAACCGTTCAGGCAGATGTTATTCCGGCAGTTTTGGCAGGTAAAGATGTGTTTACGATAGCTCCGGTTAAATGCGGCAAGACTTGTGCGTATGTTTTTCCGCTGATTGAGATTATGGCGCAACACAAGGCAAAAAATATTTTGATTATTACGTCAGGTTCGCAGGCATCGGTAGCGGTTTCAGACAGATTTGCAGTGTTTAATAAATACCACGAAATGGCAGATGGAAATACTCCGGAAACAGAGGAAAATCCAGAACAAGAAGCAAATGTGATTATTGCTTCACCGAATTTACTTTCGGATTTGTTAGATGAAGATAAGGTTGATTTATCAGCCATAGATGTTTTGGTGGTTGATGATATAAATCTGATTAAAAAAACTCATCAGCTTGAAAAATTAGAAAAAATTTTAGCAGTTTTGCCGGTCGATAAACAAAATATCGTCTTTACAAATCGTCGCTCAAAAGAAACACAGTCGATTTTGGATAAAATTTTGCAAACTCCGGAAGAAATCAAAATCAACAAAAATGAAGAAGAAGTTGTACATAACGAAAATGACGAAACTGTTGTAGCAAATGTGCCGGATACAACGATGGCGGTTTCTCAGTCGAAAGAAAATAATGCAAAAGGGCATAAATCAACAGAGGATAATGTGGGCATTAAGCAAAATCAATCCTCAAACAATACAACTAAAGCCAAAGATGAGTCTAAAAAAACAGTGATGCGCCGTGAGTGCAGTAAAGATAGCGAGGCGCTGAATTTGGTTAAAAAATATCACACGTTTGGACGCAATACTCCGGCATTTTTGCTGACGGCAGTTGAATTGGCAGAAGGCGATTAAGTAAATTCAGCAATAAAAATATAACAGCTTATTTAAGTAAATGTTCTTTGCTGAGGATAGGCTGTTTTTTTATTTTAAAAATCGACAAAAAATACTGGACAATTTAAGAAAATTTTGTTATACTGCAACAAATAGGAGTAAAAATATGGCAATAGAAGGCAGATATGAAGCGATAACCAGACCGCCGCAAACGGGTGAAACGCTTGCGAGTTTGCCGTTATTGCAAAAATATGCTGAGGTCTTGCAAACGGCTGAAGAAAATTTGCAAAATAACAAAGGAGCATTTTATGCAGAACTTTCTGAAGCGCGTGAGGTTTCGTATTGTTATGCCTTAAATTCAGTGTATCGAGAGTTGTTAAAGTGGCAAAATAAGCAGCCGGATAATACCGAAATATCGCAATTAAGAAAAGATACTGCTGATTTGTTTAAACAAATTTTACCGCAAGAATTTCCGCATATCGGAAACAATTATGAAATTAAACCTGATTTTATCGAATTTGATACCAAAAATGCGGTAACCGGAGAAGTTTTAAATCCGCAACCGGTGAATATGCCGGATAATGTAAAAACAAATTTCCAATCTGTTTTACAGCACTTAGATGAGTTTTTAAGTAAAAACGAAACTAATCAAAAGTATGAAGATGGAAGCCTACAAGAACGTGAACGTTTTGAAAAATTTGATAAAATCTCATTTGCGGCGTTACGCAAAATGCAATATTATTTGACGGAAAAAACAGAAAATCGGCACGTCTATAGTTTTCAATCTACTGAAGAAAAAACAAGAGCACATCGTAATACTCTAAAAAAACAGATAGAAACGCTGACTCATATAACCGCAGATAATGCAGCTGATTTTGAGCGCAATCAGCAGGTTGTCAGCAATACGCTGGATGGTCTGGGTATGCGTATGGTTTGGTGTCAGGAACCGCCTTATGAAGCCGCATTTGTGGAAAATCTTTATTATATGAAAAAAGAGTTGCAACAAGAACAAACGCCGCCGGAATTTTATAATACTAAGTTGCCGGTGTTTTTGAATTTATGTCAAAATATGGCGGAATTTAATCCTGAAGAAACGCAGAAAATGTCGGCATTGCTTAAAGAATTTATGGAAAAGCCGTCTAAAGAAAAATTGATTGAAACAATAGAAGAAACACAACGTACTGCATTTGAATTGCGCGAGATAGACCAAGCTAAATCTATGGCAATGCGCGCGGCGTTTAATGGGATAATTCGTAATCCGTCGAAGAAAAGTCTGTCATCGGCAATTATTGATGTTTTAGATGTGCGTGATTTAATCGGACAGCAAAATCTTTCAGCGGAAAAGCAACAAAAGCTTGACGCATATTTGAAGGCTGATTATACATCGGAAGAATATGCTGATGGTTTGAAAAATAATAAAATATGGAATATTTGCCGACAAGTGCCGCAATTTAAAGAACTTGAAAAAGAAATGTTAGCTCAAATGAAAATAATGTCCATTCCGCCGCAAACGGTAGAGAATCTGAAATATGATGATTTTGCTTTCTTAATTAATCGGCGTAAAATTACCAATTACAGGCAAATATCTGATAAATCTGGTGTAAAAATTGCTTCAGATAAGGAAAAATGCCTAAAAAATTTGGCGGCTAATTACGAAAAAGAATTGCGGCAGACAATGTTTGCTTTTTATAAAAAGAAACATACATTAGCGCTGACTCTTGAAGGGCGCAAAAAACATCAATCACAGCAAGAAATTACTGCGGCAATCACGGAACGAGCGCAAAAGGAAACCGATAAAGCAATTCAAAATATGCTACATGGTATATCAACCAAAGATTATAATGTACATCATATCTTTCCGCTTAGCAATATTGCTTATTTTGAGCGGATGACCGGCAAAAGTTTTACCAAAATCAATGAAGAGACAGTCTATATCAATAAAGAAGTACATGACTTATTGCACATCAATGAAAATGCCATGGATGAAAAAGGGAGGTTGCACTTTGGCAAAGACAAGGCGTATCGCACAAAATATGTTCATCAAGACAGAATAATCAAACACGGACGTGATATTGAAGGATATTATGACCGCGCCGTTATGGGAATTATTATGCCTAAAGATGGGATTGTGGCTATGCCTGATGTTAACAGTTTTATATTTGCACCGGAAAAATTGGCGGAAAATATAAAATTGCAAGCTCAAACAATAGAATACCGTAAAACATATGATAGTTATATTCTTAATCAGACCCAACAACGAGTTGCAACAGAGTTGAAAAAAATTCCGACTGACAACAGTTTGGAAAGCAAGGCCGTCGCTAATTTGCAAGAAGAGATGGAAAAAGCAACATCAGTACGTGAATATTGTAATTTTTCCGGAAAATTTTTCCGTCTGCAAGGAGCTATTAAACAACAAATACAAAAACAAGTACAAGAACCTACCCTAACTCAGCAGGCAATATTGGAAGTAAATACAAAATATTATCAACCATTGGCAACATTGCCGCATATTGCTTCAAATAAAGTATCTCTATTTTTAACACAGGCAGTTGAACTGTTGCAAAACAAAGCCAAAGAAATCGTAATGTCGTTGCATCCGGCTCAAAATATCGAAATTTCGGAAAATCAGCAAGAAATGAATAAGGCACGGCAAATGGTGGCGGATAAAAACAGTGCACAGAAAGATAAAAATACTTCGGCGAAAATCAGAAATTTACAAATTAAGAAAAAACAGCATTTTTCTAAAAAAATCAGACAATATGCATAAATTTCGCCGCAAAAAAAAACTTTAGCAGATTGCATTTGAAAAAATTGCTCCCTATATAACCCTTATAAGGAGTGTGAAAAACGATGAATTTAAAAAATTATACAGACAGAAGTCAGGGCTATTTGCAAGAAACAGAAACGCTGGCAGCAAAGCGCAATAACCCTTATGTGGTGCCGGCACATTTATTGAAAGTAATGCTTGAAGATACTGAAGGTATGGCGTCAAATTTACTGTCACAAGCCGGTGCCGATGCTAATATGGTGCGGTCACGTGTGGAAGAAGATTTGGCAAAATTGCCGGTTGTTGATGGCGAAAACTTACAGCTTAATGTGTCGCAAGAATTTATGCGTATGCTTGGCACCGCAGAAGATATGGCAAAAAAAGCCAAAGATGCATATGTTAGTGTTGAGCGTCTGTTGCAAGCTGCATTATTGCAAAAAAATTACGGAGTTAATCCGCAGCAACTCAATGAAGCCATCAATCGTATGAGGCAAGGTCGAACTGCCGATTCCGCTACGGCTGAAGATAATTTTCAGGCGCTTAAACGATTTGCCGTCGATTATACCGAACGAGCAGCGCAAGGAAAAATGGACCCGATAATCGGCCGAGATGAAGAAATTCGCCGCACTATTCAGGTTCTGTCACGGCGTACAAAAAATAATCCGATTCTGATTGGGGAACCTGGGGTTGGTAAAACCGCCATTGTAGAGGGATTGGCTCAGCGTATTATTAACGGTGATGTTCCGGATGCCTTGAAACATAAACGTTTGATGGCGCTTGATATGGGAGCTCTGATTGCCGGTGCAAAATTCCGCGGAGAATTTGAAGAACGTTTGAAAGGTGTTTTACAAGAGATTCAGGCAGCTGACGGACAAGTAATATTGTTTATTGATGAAATGCACACTGTGGTTGGTGCCGGCGCTTCTGAAGGCTCTATGGACGCATCAAACCTGCTTAAACCGGCTTTGGCGCGCGGAGAATTGCACTGTATCGGTGCCACAACTTTGAAAGAATATCAAAAATATATCGAAAAAGACGCGGCGTTTGCACGGCGTTTTCAACCGGTGTATGTCGGTGAAACAGATGTGGAAGATACAATTTCGATTTTGCGCGGCATAAAAGAAAAATATGAGTTGCATCATGGTGTCAGAATTTCCGATGCTTCGCTTGTGGCGGCGGCGACAATGTCAAATCGTTATATTACCGACCGCTTTTTGCCGGATAAGGC
>DEST01000109.1 GCA_002361365.1 Alphaproteobacteria bacterium UBA3307 | reverse complement strand
TCACCTTCTGTGCCGTCCATTTGCAACGGTAGACCGTAAATAATACCGCCGATTTCTTTTTCCGCCACAATGCGTTTTATTTCTGCCACATCTTTATCCCAAGTCGAGCGATATATAATTTTATACGAGGTAGCAATACCGCGTAACAAATCGGAAACCGCGACACCTAAACGTTTTGAGCCATAATCAAAGCCGATAACAGCTTGATATTTCTTTAATTTTTGCTTAAATTCCGTAATATCCATTAGAACCTCACTTTAAGAGAATATATAAGCCTTAAAAAAAGTCAAACAGAATATACTGTCTATAACCTGTTTTTTTACTTTATTTTTGTGAAATGAATATATAATATGAAACAAATTAAATGTTTATTAGAGGTGAAAAAGAATGAAAATCAAATATTTATTGGCGGCTTTACTGATGTTATTCAGCACACCGGTGCGCGCCGAGCTTGAAATTAATGTCAGCGGAGCCACACGCGCTCCGATGCCGATTGCGATTCCGGAAATGATAGGGTCTAATTCCAATATTTTTACCAAAATTACCGGTAAAAATTACGGTGACAAAATTCAAGAGGTGATTGCGGCTGATTTAGATCGTAGCGGGTTGTTTAAAATAATACCGGAAAACAGCTATATCGAAACTCTTAGTTCTATTGACCAAAAACCGAATTTTATTGACTGGAAGGCTATAAAATCAGAAGCTCTGGTGCAAAGTAAAATCACTGAATTGCAAAACGGAAAAATACAAGTAGATTTCCGTTTATGGGATACGGTAGCAGAAAAACAACTTTTAGGCAAGTCGTTTACTTCAACTACAGATAATTGGCGCCGCATTGCTCACGTTGTTGCCGATGCAATTTATGAGCGTCTGACCGGTGATAAGGGGTATTTTAATACTCGTGTGGTTTATGTTTCCGAAAACGGTACGGCACCACGTAAGGTTAAACGTTTGGCGATTATGGACCAAGACGGCGAAAATCATCGCTTTTTAACTGATGGACGTAATTTGGTATTAACACCGCGTTTTTCACCGAATATGCAAAAAGTGACATATATGGAGTATGTCGGCAATAGCCCGCGTGTTTATTTGCTTGATTTAAATACTAACCGCAAAGAAGTTCTCGGTAATTTTCCGGGAATGACTTTTGCACCGGTATGGTCTCCGGACAGCTCTAAGGTTTTGATGAGTTATGCCAATAAGGGGAAAACCAATATTTTTGAGATGAATTTAAAAACCCGTGCTGTAAGACAACTTACTTTTGATAATGCAATTGCCACTTCAGCCAGCTATTCACCTGATGGTTCTAAAATTGTATTTAATTCCGATAAAGGAGGAAATCAACAACTGTATGTGATGGATTCCAATGGCGGTGAAGCTCAGCGCATCAGCTATGGCAATGGTCGCTATGCAACACCGGTATGGTCACCGCGTGGGGATTATATTGCCTTTACTAAAATGTCCGGAGGCGTATTTTATATTGGTGTGATGGCGCCGGACGGCAGCGGTGAACGTGTTTTGGCCGACGGCTTTTTGGTTGAAGGACCGACATGGTCTCCTAACGGTCGTGTGATTATGTATTCTCGCCAAGATAGAGGTTATCCTGTGCGCTTATATACTATTGATTTAACCGGATATAATGAGCGTCGTGTGGTGACTCCGGCAGAGGCATCAGACCCTGCTTGGTCACCGCTGTTACCGTTATAATCAAGTATAAAGGAAGATTTAAAAAACGGCGCATGGATACAATTTGCGCCGTTTTTTAATTAAAATTTCAGAATAATCGCACTGTAACTTGGGTCAACTTCGTTAATGTCTGCACGATAATGTGCTGCCTCTATTGAAAACTCTGCCTGATACCAGAAATATGGTAACGGCAATGGCATTTGTCCGACAGCCTCACGCATTTCGTCGAGTTTATCCCAATAATATCGTAGAGTAACAACATCATTGTGATTGAGCAGTTTACCGCCATAAGTTTGACAACAAGGTTCAACATCTTCACGGTACCAACCACCTGATGCCGGTAATGTTTTAGCTAAAATTACCAAGTCAGAACCAATACGATAGCCGATAACACGACCATTTTCAGAGTTTGGTGTTTTACACTCCAAACCATTTTCATAAACATAGCGCGGTACGGCAAAATCGCTTACCGGATTGAGTATATTAGCTTGAGAATACTCACACTCAAAAAGTTTTGCTTTGGCGTCATATTGGCGTTTATATTCGGCAAAATGCCAAACAGTGTAAAGCACAAAGAGGACAATAAAAGTTAAAATTGCTCGTTTTTCTTGTGTGCCTAAATAATAAAACAAAGAACCGCCGAGAGCAAAAATCAAAACAGGATAAATTTCTTGCATAAAGGCGGCATAAAAATTTTTTTTGTTCATATACAATTATATTTTAATATATTTTACACATAGAGCAGAATTAGCTTTACTTTAATTAAAAGTCAATATTATTGTTATAAAATTTATCAAAATATTCTCTATATATGATAAAAATTACGAATTTTTATAAAAAAGTGTTGCAAAATAAATCAAAAAATATTATTATTCCGACAGTTTAAATCGGGGTTGAATTTAACAACCGATTATTATTTGGTGAGTAAGGCTAAGATAGTGATTTTACTGGGGGTTTAGCCTTGTTCTTTGATAAATAGTTTAATAAGTTTCAACCTTCTGCCGACGGGATTGAATTATTCAAAAGAATTGTCGCAGAATCAGTATTTTATAAGGAATAAAGAGTATGAGTGAGTCTTATACGGGCAAAAAGCGTGTAAGAAAAAATTTCGGCCGAATCGATGCTGTTATGGATATGCCGAATTTAATTGATGTGCAAACCGGTTCGTATTCCAGTTTTATCAATAATGTAGATAAAAACGGAGAACATTGTGAATTTGGTTTGGAAGAAGTTTTCAAGTCAATTTTTCCAATCAGAGATTTTGCCGGTAATGGCGAATTGGATTTTGTCGGTTATGTTTTGGATAAACCGAAATATGATGAAGAAGAATGTTTGCGTCGGGATATGACTTATGCCGCACCGATTAAAGCAACATTACGCTTGGTGGTATGGGATATAGATGAAGCCACTGGTTCAAAATCTATTCACGATGTTAAAGAGCAAGAAGTGTATATGGGTGATATACCATTGATGACTGATAAGGGTACCTTTATTTTTAATGGTACGGAACGTGTGGTGGTTTCTCAGATGCATCGTTCTCCGGGAGTATTCTTTGATAGTGACGGCGGTAAGACAATGACTTCCGGTAAAAAACTTTTTTCCGCGCGGATTATTCCGTATCGCGGTTCTTGGCTGGATATTGAATTTGATGCCAAAGATATATTGTATGCACGTATTGACCGGCGCCGTAAGTTACCTATTACTTCTATTTTTTATTCGTTATATTCTAAAGATACCGAAGAAAAAATGGCTCAGTTAGCTAAAGAAGGTAAGGAAATGGCTCTTGAAGACATCAAGGGTATGGATAAAGAAGAAATCTTAAATTATTTCTATGAAACGGAAACTTATCTTGCAGATAAAAAAACGTGGAAGATGAAGTTTGAGCCTAGTCGAATGAAAGGGGTTAAATTTGATTTTGCACTTGTAAATGCTGATACCGGAGAAACCGTTTGGGAAGCATCTAAAAAGTTAACACCGAGAAGTGCACAAAAGTTGGCAGATGAAGGTTTGCAATATTTTAAAATTGAACAAGAACAACTTTATGGTAAGTTTTTAGCTAATAATGTCGTAGTTGCAAAAACCGGAGAAATTTTAGCAGAGGCCGGTGACGAAATCAATGAAGATGTTTTGAACAAACTAACCGAAAATAAAATCAAAGAAGTCAAAACCTTGTACATTGACGGGATGAATGTGGGTCCGTATATTCGTAATACTTTGGCTTCAGATAAGAACTCTAATCGTCAAGAGGCATTGTTCGATATTTATCGTGTTATGCGACCGGGAGAACCGGCAACACTGGAAGCCGCAGATGCATCTTTTAAACAACAGTTTTTCGATTCTGAACGTTATGATTTGTCAGCCGTTGGTCGGGTGAAGATGAATGCTTCTTTGAATATTCCGCTCAGTGAAGTACCGGATACATATCGAATTTTACGCAAAGACGATATTTTGCGCATTGTTAAAAAACTTATAGATATTCGTGATGGTCGCGGGCAAGTAGATGATATCGACCACCTTGGCAATCGTCGTGTTCGCTCGGTTGGTGAGTTGATGGAAAATCAATATCGTATGGGTTTATTGCGTATGGAACGTGCTATTAAAGAAAAAATGAGCGCAGAAGTTCTAAACAACGTCAAGCCGCAAGATTTAATCAATGCCAAGCCGATTGCATCGGTCATCAGAGAGTTTTTTGGTTCTTCACAATTATCGCAATTTATGGACCAAAACAATCCGCTTTCTGAAATTACGCATAAACGTCGTTTATCAGCATTAGGTCCTGGTGGATTAAGTCGTGACCGAGCAGGCTTTGAAGTCCGCGATGTACACCCGACGCACTATGGACGTATTTGCCCGATTGAATCTCCGGAAGGTCCGAACATCGGCTTGATTAACTCTTTATCAACGTACGCACGTGTAAATAAATATGGCTTTATTGAATGTCCGTATCGTAAGGTGATTAACGGCGTCGTAAGCGATGAAGTTGTGTATTTGTCAGCTGATGACGAAGGTAAGGTTGTTATTGCTGAAGCAAACGCAAAAGTAAAAGATGATGGTCACTTCGAAAATGATTTAATTACTTGTCGCCGCGGCGGTGAAGTAGAATTTGATAAGCCTGAAGATATTGATTACATTGATGTTTCACCAAAACAGTTGGTTTCGGTGGCAGCAGCATTGATTCCGTTTTTGGAAAACGATGATGCTAACCGTGCGTTGATGGGTTCAAACATGCAACGTCAAGGTGTGCCTTTGCTGCGTTCGGAAGCTCCGCTTGTCGGTACCGGTATTGAGGCAACGGTTGCTAAAGATTCCGGTGCTACATTAGTGGCAAAATATGATGGTGTGGTTGATGCGGTTGATGCTAATCGTATCGTGATTCGCTCAGAAGGCGATGATACACACGGCGCCGGTGTGGAAATTTATAAACTTTCCAAATTCCGTCGTTCCAATCAAAATACTTGCATTAACCAAGTACCACTGGTTAAGGTTGGCGACCATATTAAAAAAGGTGATATTATCGCCGATGGTCCGTGTACAAATTTAGGAGAATTGGCATTAGGTAAAAACCTGTTGGTGGCATTTATGCCGTGGAACGGTTTGAACTACGAAGATGCTATTTTGCTTTCTGAAAGAATTTCTCGAGACGATGTTTTGACCTCATTACATATTGAAGAATTTGAGGTTATGGCTCGTGACACCAAACTCGGACAAGAAGAAATTACACGAGATATTCCAAATGTTGGTGAAGATGCTTTACGTAATTTGGATGAAGCCGGAATTGTTTATGTTGGCGCCCACGTTAAGGCCGGTGATATTTTAGTGGGTAAGGTAACACCTAAAGGTGAAACCCCGCAAACACCGGAAGAAAAGCTTTTAAGAGCAATTTTCGGTGAAAAAGCCAGTGATGTTCGAGATACTTCACTTCGTGCTCAGCCGGGAGTTGATGGAATTGTAGTAGACGTTCGCATTTTCTCGCGTCGCGGTGTGGAAAAAGATGAGCGTGCACTAGCTATTGAACAGGAAGAAATATCCGCTTTAGCTAAAGATCGTGATGATGAAATGAATATAGTCCGTCGTAACTTTAGAGCTCGTTTGCATGATATGTTAGTCGGACAAACTGTGGTTGACGGTCCGAAAGGATTTAAGAAAAACGAAAAAATCACATCAGAAAAACTGGCAGAATTTCCGGAAGCCAAATGGGAAGAAATTATCATCAAAAATGAAGATATTATGGCTAAAATCGAGAGCTTTAAAGCAGCTTATGAAACTCGAATGAATGATATTAAAGCGCATTATGATGACAAAGTTGCAAAAGTTCAGCGCGGTGATGAGTTATTGCCGGGTGTTTTGAAATTGGTAAAAGTGTTTATCGCTACCAAGAGAAAAATGCAAACCGGTGATAAAATGGCCGGACGTCACGGAAATAAAGGTACAGTTTCACGCGTGTTACCGCTTGCGGATATGCCGTATACCGAAGACGGAACACCGGTAGACGTGGTGTTGAATCCGCTTGGTGTTCCAAGCCGTATGAATGTGGGACAAATTTTAGAAACTCACCTCGGTTGGGCTGCAAAAGAGTTGGGTAAACAACTCAACGAAATGTGTGAGCAATATAAACGTGGCGAGAAAACACTGGAAGAATTGAATAATCGCTTAAAGGAAATTTATGGCGAAAAACAATATAAGCGCGAAGTCGAAACCCTGACTGAAGATGAAAAAATCGAAATGATTTCTAATCTCAAAAACGGTGTACCAATGGCTACTCCGGTATTTGATGGTGCGTCGGGTGACGATATTAACCGTATGTTGACAATGGCAGGGTTACCGACATCGGGACAAATTGACC
This sequence comes from Alphaproteobacteria bacterium UBA3307, assembly GCA_002361365.1. GTDB lineage: Bacteria > Pseudomonadota > Alphaproteobacteria > RF32 > CAG-239 > RUG410. Next base: position 68 of record DEST01000109.1, on the reverse strand, counting down.
TATACGATGGACGTACCGGGGAAAAATTTGACCGTAAAGTTACAGTCGGTGTTATGTATATGATTAAA
>DEST01000006.1 GCA_002361365.1 Alphaproteobacteria bacterium UBA3307 | reverse complement strand
ACAGAATCAAAAAAACAAATTAAGACAGTTGGCACAACAAAATAATCGCGAATTTAAAAAGCTTTTGCTTGGCTAAAGTTACAATGTTAGCAAGCTATAGGGCATATACAAGCCGTTTTACTTCTGCTATAGTTTTAATCTGAATATAGACTTAAACTTTTTAACAGGAGATAAAAATGGATATTTGGGACGAAATCAAAAAACTATCCGGCTACCAATCCGGAAACGGCGGAGTGGATAGTTACGGCGTTGACCACAGCGGATTTTCAACGCGTGATGAGTTGGAATATCAAAGCGCGCGACTGGCAAGAGAAAATCAACTGGCGGAGAATTTCAGCAAGCAAGGGATATCCGAAGAAAACTATCCGCAGTTCGGCACAAATTTTTGGGGTGGCTCGCCGGAGAATAACTACGGCTTCGGCACTTCAAACATTAAGCAAAACATTGAAAACGTAACAAATCGGTTGAATAATAACGGTTTCAGTAGCAGGGCGAGTAATAGCGGTTTTGGTAATACACCAACCAACAGCTATGGAAATAGTTTCAATAGCAATCAAACCAATAATGGATATAATTACACAACTGATATTCAAAAACAACAATGTATTAATTCGTCTGGAATGCAGTGTACACCGCAAAATAACAATAATTCTGCCAATATGACATCTAGGTATCCGGATTATTCTCAACCGGCATCTTTGGAATTTGATGGGCAGAATTTGGCCTGGTTGCAAAATGGACAGCCGGTAAAATATTATCCGGCGATGTCAGGAAAGCCTGATCACCAAACTGCTGCAGATACTAATATTCCTAATGCCGGTCCAATTCCAGAAGGAGAATATATGTTGACTGTAAATAGTGGTGAACATCATAAACCAGGAGAGTGGCGAACTTTTGATGAATTTATATCAAATACGAATTTATGGAAAAGAAATCCTGATGCTTGGGGGTATAGTAGAATCCCTATTCAACCGCTCCCAACTACAAACACTTTCGGGAGACATAGTATGTATGTGCACGGTGGGACTGTTCCGGGTTCTGCGGGATGTATTGACCTTACCGGACGAATGGAAGATTTTTATAATGACTGGTTAAAATATAACGGAAATCTTCCTCTTAAAGTTAAATACCCTAAGGGCTGGTAAATTCAACTGAAAAGGCAAGAGCATAAAAAACTCTTGCTCTTTTTTTATTTTAAAAGATAATGTAATTAAATTATAATACACTTCTTGGGAGTAACAAGATGAAAATCAGCATAGAACAGGTAAAAATATTAAGTAAATACCTTCTTTTTGGAATTTTATATATTTTTAATATACTTAACTTATATTTCTTTTGGTTAAGAGCGTGGCGTGTAAAGGAGGTTATGAATTATACTGATGCAAATTATAAAGGATATCTTGATATCATTGAAATGTACGTTGGTTATATAAGCGGATGGTCTATTTTATTTATAATATCATTTGTGTATTCGCTTATTTATATTAAAAATAAATCCTTATATGCATTCATGTGGCTATTTTTACCCGTAATTTATTTGTTAACTTTAGCATATCATGAATATTTATAGGAAGATTTCTTGGCAGTAAATATCCAGAGGAAGATTGTGATGAGCTCATACGACGATATATCAAAAAGAATTGGTAAATATATAGGATATACTATACTCTTTATTCTTTCTTTGATTATAATAGGTGTAGTTGCGGGTATTACTTGGTACGCACTAACCGAACATAGCTATAAAGATTGTGATAATCAATTTATCAATGGTTGTATGTCAGCAGGGTTAAGTGAAGAAGTCTGTAAAGGCAGAGTTTATTGATTTGCGAGGATTTGTTGGATGACCGAAGAACACCGAATATGCGCAAATTAGGCATAAGGTAATTATCAAGTGATATAGAGGGTATTAATATTATTTAACGCCCTCTATATATTGCGCGGAATGTATTAAAATGAATAAAAATGTATTAAAATCAATTTGGTATGTATTTTATAGATGTATATTGTGTCTCATTATGGTGGCGCTTGTTGTTGTTCTTTTTATACAAATATTCTATCTTTATGAAGAAAAGAAATTTATAGACAACTGCGTTAAAGAAGGAGATACACAAGAGCATTGTCAAAGTATTTGGTCTGAGATAGATGTCTTAAATTAAGGTAGAGGAAGATTGTGATGAGCTTATTCAAAGATATATCAACAGACGTTATTAAACTATTGTGCTGGATTGGGTTCTTTATTGCATTATTTTTTATTGCAACTACAGCTTTTTATTATTGGGATTTCTATATAAATTTGGAACAAAATACAAAATTGATTCAAGAATGTATGGATGAAGGTAATAGTGAAGAAGTCTGTAAAGGCAGAGTTTATTAAGTTGCGAGGATTTGTTGGATGACCGAAGAACACCGAATATGCGTGAAGCAAATATTAGATAAAGCAGTTAGCGGTATTTATAAAATTGCACTTTATTGTATCGTATTTGCTTTAATCTGCAGTATAGCTTTCTTTTTCTTATATCCGTATTATCAAGAATATGCGTATAAAAAAGATTGCTTGCAAAACGGGCATCAAAAAGAATGGTGCGAGAAGACGTGGCAGGAATTATTAGGGTCGGATTAAATCTATCAAGCAGGCTTGTCAGAAATGGCAAGCCTTTAAAATACAACACATTAATTTAAAGGTATCCGGTTTCGCCTTTGGGATATGTTTCCCCAGTATATGGCACATTTTGGAAGATTTTTGCCATTGTCGCGAAATTATATCGCAAATTCAATGTATTAGAAAGAGAGTGATTTTCCTTTTGTCTTTCAGGCGTTTTAGTACAAATCAAGCGGATTTACGGAATTTCAAAAGATAAAGACATCATGGTTTTGTTATTAAGGGCGACGAGATTGGCTTGATTTTTTTGTAAAAAAATCTGCGCCGCTGCGGCGGCTATGCCTTACGGCACCGGCACACCCCCGTGTGCCTTAGCCTCCTTGTCGAACACGCTTCTTCTCGTGTTCGAACCGGCGGCCCAAAAACAATATAAAAAAACACCACCTGAAAAGGTGGCGTTTTTTTATATTGGTCGGGGCGACGAGATTCGAACACGCGACATCTTGGTCCCAAACCAAGCGCTCTACCAGGCTGAGCTACACCCCGCCGACCAAAATCATATTTACACCATATTTTTTATTTTGCAAGTATTATTTTTTAACTTTTCTACTATTTATTCTAACAAAATATCTTTATATGTCTTAATACTAAATAAATCCGCGCATTACAGACTTTTTCCATCTTTATCGGCTTGACCGCGACTTAGCCGTTGATGTGATTAAAGAATACAACAAAATATCTGATTATAAAATTGATGTTAAGGCTGCTGATTACCAATTTTTAAGCAATACCGGTTATACGCTTGAAAAACGCAAAGACCACCCGTCATTTAAGCCGGAAGTCGCCAAGGTTTTAGAAAATTTTGCCGGTAGCTATCAAAGAGAAATATTGGCTCAAAAACAAATCAAAAAAGCTAAGAGCGGACTTTGTTTATAAGCTGTGCTTGTATTTGCTTTAATTACTCGTTACGTTTGTGTTAATCATTGCTTCTTGCTTTTACAATCTCTGCTATAGCAAAAGATTTCTTATGTACTTGCTTTACATCTTTTGCTTCTTGCACTTGTGTTTTTTCTATTTCAAACGAAAACAATGCCGAGCGGTCAACAATTGCTTTTAGCACCGTATCGTTTCCTTGCCATTTTATCGGCTCGGTTAAACACGAAATCGCGCGAGAACGACCGGCAAAGGTCTTATCAAGCCATGCCATAATATCATCACGATTTTCCGAGCCGGCACGATGCGCATAAGCACGTAAATCTCGTGGGCCCTTGGATATTGAAAGCAACCCGCACTCCATAACGGTATTTTCTTTCGGTGCATAATGATATAAGTTCATCAGATTGTTCTCCGAATATCTAACCTCTGCCGTTTCGAGCATAAGCCATCTTATTTTGCACCAAAACGCGTGAGACATTTTCATTCGGTTTTCCACCTTTTGCCAACACCTTTCCTTGTGCATTTTTTAAAGGCGATATATAATAGTCGCCGAAAAACACATGCGGTGATTTTTTATCGGGATTATTGATATAGCTACTATCATCTTTGAATACGTTTGAAGTCTTAAAGAGGCGTTTATTTGTCTCTACCGATGCTTTATTAAACCCTAATGCGCCGTTTGCGTAATTTGTTTCTAATTGTCCATTGACAACTTTGCGTGCTATCGCCATACATCTGTCCCAATTTTTCTTTTCTTCGCCGGTTAAACTTTTTTCAAGATTTTGGAAATCCTTTATCGATTTGTTTCTATAAACATTAAAACCCTTGTATTGGTCCGGTGCGGCGACAATATCGCGATAAGTAATTTTATTCACACCGCTGGCTTTGTTTTGGCTGTAATAATTGTAGCGGTTACGAATGGTTTCTGCCACCCGCGTTATCCCTTTATTATCTAAATCTTTTGCCTCACCGTATAATGTGGCGGCAATACTGTAAATTTCCGACTGTTGAGGATTTGATTTTGTTATATTGTTACGCACACGCGACGCTTTCTGGGCGTCAGTTTTCATCTTTTCTTTTATATTTCGCATCATAATCCTCCGATAATTAAAAGCATTTCTTATGCATAGCTTAGTGTATCACAGTTACGGGAGAAATGCAACTTTTTTCAATTTTTCGCTGACTTATCAAAAATTTCGTCATTGTGAAAATGATGAAAAATTAACCGAGAATTAGCATTAAAACACGGATTTTTAGAACAAAAAAAATACCTCGCGTGTATTAAGCGCGGGGTATTTTTTTGTTATAGAATTATAAAAGACCTTCTCGTTTGGCCAACTTCTCAATCTCGTTGATGTAGTCCGTTATGAGAGACAGACAATTGGACCAGAAGTCAGGTGAGTCGGCGTCAATACCGAACGGCTCGAGCAAGCTCTTGAAGTCCTCAACACCGGTATTCGAAAGCATATCGATATACAGGTCGTCGAAATCCTCCTGAATCTTAAACTCGCCTTCCTCGTCCCACTTGTCGTAGGCCTTGATGAGGTTGTTGACCACCAGACCGGCAAATGTTTTATCAAACCAAGCCATTATCTCATCACGATTTTCCGAACCGGCACGGTGCGCATAAGCGCGTAAGTCACGCGGGCTCTTGGATATTGAAAGCAACCCGCACTCCATAACGGTATTAACTTTTGGTGCATAATGATACAGGCGCATTTTTACTCTATTTTTTTATTGTCAAATATCTGGTTTGATTTTAGCTATATTTTTTTCCAAGTTGTACCTGTAGGAGAATCTTCCAACACAATGCCGCGCTCTTTCAATATATTCCGAATAGCATCTGCAGTTGCCCAGTCCTTATTCTTTTTTGCATCTGCACGTTTTTGAATCAGTGTTTCAATTTCGGCTGTTTCCTCATTGTTTTCACCCTTAAACCACGCTTCCGGATTATTATATAAAAGTCCTAGCATATATGCACTTGCTAACAATTCTGATTTGAGTTTCGCACGTTCCTGAGTATTTTCGGCTTTGTTCAGGGTATTCACCATTTCATGCAAATAAGAAAGCGCGAGCGGTGTATTTAAATCATCAGCTAAGGCCTCAATAATTTTTGGATTTGGCTGCGCTTCAACCGTTGGTACATCGGTATTTTTAAGCAGAGCATTATAGAATTTATCCAAAATTGCTTTAGCATTATGCAGTCCTTCAAAGGTAAAATTAAACGGTTGATGATAATGTGTTGTCAAAAACAGCAAACGCAATGCCTCTGCCGGCTCTTTTTGCAACACTTCTTCAACCGTATAAAAATTACCGAGTGATTTGCTCATTTTTACGCCGTCAATCATCAGCATACCGGTATGTACCCAATAATGGGCAAATTTTGTGTTCGGAAACGCGCCGCACGATTGCGCCAATTCATTTTCGTGGTGCGGAAAAATCAAATCGGAACCGCCGCCGTGAATATCAAAATCGTTGCCAAGCAATTTTGAGCTCATCGCCGAGCATTCCAAATGCCACCCCGGACGGCCGTATCCCCACGGGCTGTCCCATCCCGGCTGGCCGGCATCCGACGGTTTCCACAAAATAAAGTCTGCCGGATTCTTTTTATAATCGGCAACTTCAATGCGTGCACCAGCCAACATTTCTTTCATCGAACGTCCGGAAAGACGACCGTATGAAGGCATAGAATCAACATCAAACAAAACTTGCTTTTCTGCCTCATACGCGTGGCCGTTTGCCAACAATTTTTTGACGAGCTCAATCATATCGGCAATATATTCTGTGGCACGCGGACGATAGTTCGGGGCGAGCACGTTGAGCTTTGCCATATCTTCAATATACCAGTTGTAAGTCTGTTCCGTGATTTCGTGAATAGACTTGCCGGTTTCTTTATGCTTGTTCAAAATTTTATCATCAACATCGGTGATATTTGAAACATAAGTTACGTGCTCTTTACCATAAACATAACACAGCAAACGATACAAAACATCATACACCACCGGTGTTTTAGCATTTCCTAAATGCGCCTTATCATAAACTGTCGGTCCGCAAACATACATACGCACATTGTTTTTATCAATCGGCGTGAACGGGATTTTTCGTTGTTTTAAAGTATCGTGTAAATAAATCTGAATTTGCGTCATATTTTTTCTTTCTATTGGGGCCTGTAGTTTTATTGCAAAAATATGGATTTATGCTGTTTCACCTTTCAAGCGTTTATATGCTTTTTCATAACCGATAAGCGGCAACAATGTTTTAAGTTCCGGTCCGTTGTCGAGCGCAGTTAATGCTTTGCGTATCGGATGAAACAACTCTTTGCCTTTTTTACCGCTTTGTCGCTTAACGATATTCAACCATTCATTAAAAGTATTTTCATTCCATGGTTCCGGCGGCAAAACTGATGCTGCCAAATCGGTCAGTGTCGTATCTTCCATAACCGGCGTTACCTCTTTGTGACAAATGTCTGCCCATAGTTTAATATCGTCAACCACATTCAAATTCGGTCGCACTTCGTTCCAAAATTCTTCACTGACATTAACGCGGTTTTTTACTGCCTCATACGGCATTGAACGCACGAATTTTGTATTAAAGTGTTTTAGTTCTTCCTCATCGAATTTCGGCTGAGAGCGTCCGAGTTTAGCAAAATCAAGTGATTGTGCCAGTTCATCAAGCGAATAGTACGGTTCAATTGCATCAGAAGTGCCGAGCTTGGCTAAAAAGGAACAGATAGCCAATGCTTCAACCCCCTCAGCCCTGAGTTCTCGTACACCCAAACTACCTAAACGCTTAGATAATTTACCTTCTACGCCTGTCAAGAGCGGCAAATGTGCAAATGTTGGCACTTTTCCGCCGATTGCCTCAAACATCTGAATTTGTGCCGCAGTGTTGGTAACATGGTCTTCGCCGCGTACGATGTGGGTGATACCGAAATCGGAATCGTCAATGCATGACGGGAAGTGATAAAGATAACTGCCGTCTTCGCGAATGATAATCGGGTCGCTTAATTTTTCGGCATCATATTGACAATGTCCGCGCACAATATCTTCCCATTCAATAATGCCCGGATTGAGCTTAAAACGATAGTGAGGTTTACGCCCTTCTGCTTCAAATTTAGCAATATCTTCCTGCGTATAGTGTAATGCTTGTCGGTCATAAATCGGTGCCATACCTTTGGCCATTGCTCGTTTGCGCTTAATTTGCAATTCTTCCGGCGTATCATAGCACGGATAAATGCGTCCTTGAGCAATTAGTTTGTCGCGTAGGGCATCATAACGTGCAAAACGTGCGGATTGTCGTGCTTCTTCACTCCATTCAAACCCAAGCCATTTCAAGCTCTCGCGCATTGCATCTTCGTATTCTTTTTTGGAACGCGCAAAATCCGTATCATCAATACGAAGCATAAACTTTCCGCCCAATTTTTTGGCCAAGAGCCAGTTAAACAGTGCCGTGCGCGTATTTCCGATGTGCATAAATCCGGTCGGACTCGGCGCAAATCTTACTTTTATTTCTGACATATTTGTAACACCTAAATTTGTTATTATTAAGCGACATAATACATACATAATACGCCAAATTCAACAGGAAAATTCAAATTATGTCGCTTTAATATCAAATAGCCTTCTGTATGCACAAAAAATACCCGTTGATAACTCAACGGGTATTGGTTTATTTTTTGGTTCCCCAAGCATAAATTTCTTCATTGGTGGCAATAATATCGTACCAGAGCGTGTGGGTTTGCACCACTTGTCCATCTACCATCACTTTGAAATAAATGTTACCTCCCTGACAGAAAAACGGATTTGTCATAACGACTTCCTCCGTTGTGTGAACAGTCAGAGTGAAATCGGTAGCCGGAATATCCAGTGCCAGATTAAGCCCATCGATATTATGGTCGTTAAAAGAAACTAAAATATCTTTGTAGTTTGTTGGAATCCTAATCAAACCGGAGGGCTTGTTCTGAAAAGAGTACATAACTCCTTTTACCTGTAGCGGCTGATTTCCTCGATGAGCAAATTTTGCCAATTTAACTGCTGATGAGGTGGAAGGGACAACAGCTTCAAACGTATCATTTACGCAAGAAGAAAGGTTAATCAGACTAGTGATGCCGAAAACCAAAAAGATAAAATTTTTCATATTCATATTGTGTTTTGTTGTATAATAATATATTCATTTTCTCCATATCATTTATTTTGTAGACTCACTATAATCTTGATTTTGTCAAAAGTCAAGTTTTTTGTAAAAATTATAATTTTTGGCAAACTAATTTGTGTTTTCTTTTTCCATATCGGCTATTAACTGCTTTAAGTCTTCCAAAAACCAATCTATTTCCTCATCATCATCTTCATAAATCATTTTATAAAAGCGCTCACGATAAGCCCGCAAAAAGCTGCTTTCGGCAATTTGCAAGTCTCGTAATTGAATTTTGCCGTTGTTTTTAACCAACCGAAACACAACCTTTATACCGCCTTTTGAGGCATCATTGACTTTTTGCTCCAGTGCCTTGATAAAAATGGTACAATGCACAAATTGCGATTCTTTTTGAGTTATAACATTATCAATAGTGTATGTAACTTCGCCCTTATCTAAGTTGAGCGGATAGTTTTTATACAAGGCAGCCGTATACTGTTTAAACAACGAAGAATATTGCGCTTGTTGCTGTGCACTCATTTTGCGCCAATATTTGCCGGCTGCAAATTGCGCAGCATAATCCAAATCCACATCATTATACAAGATTTCATCCAGTCGTTTAATTTTTTCTTCCGGATTGATTGAAGTCATAATATTCAATATTTGCTGTCCTTTATTATTAGCCCAAATACGAGCTTCCTGCGCACTAAAATTTTCAGCAGATGCTATTGGCAGAGCAAAAAATAAAGCGGCAAAAAATAAAAGAACATATTGCACAAAATATTTTAACTTCATTTTAAGACCTCGTATGATAACATCTCTAATATATTACATTAACATAGTGGTTTTTAAAATGAAAGTATTTTTTATTTTGTCCGTCGTATTTTCCGTTATGTTGCCGCAAGTAGCCGGTGCACAAACGGAGCAACGCGGGATTCGCAACGGTTCGGTACAAGTTTTGCCGGTGGTTGCCCCAAAAGAAATTGATGAGGGTTCGGCTTTAGATAAAGATATGCCGGAAGATAGAAACGCCGACTTGATTTCGCGCAAATTCTATAATCCTGATGTGATAGACACGTACGCCGAGCGACAACGTTTTTATGCAGCCTCGTATGACCCTAAAAATTATGTTGACCGCATTAAAAAACGCGGACGGGTGCGTTGCGGCACAAACACTCAACTCAAGTGTTATGCTTATGTTGCCGAGCGCGAATGGAACGGCATAGACGCAGATTTTTGTCGCGCCATTGCTTTGGCGGTTTTGGGAGATTCCAACAAAATAGATATGCGTCATATAGAAGATTCTGAAATTTCCAAAGCCTTGCAGAGCGGTAAAGTAGACGTTATGCTGAGTGGGGTTCCGTATGCCGCCAAATATGATATTCAAAGCAAATTGATTCCGAGCGGATTACTTTATTTTGACCCGCAACAGCTTATTATTGCCGATAGCAAAGGAGAAAAGGCCGAAGATTTTGAAAATAAAAAAATTTGTGTTGCAGAAAATTCTGATTATCAACGAAATTTTGAAGCATTTAATGCCAAATTTAATTTACAAGCAAAGTATATCAAATTTCCGACAATGCGTAAGGCGCGAGAAGCTTTTTTGCTCAAACGGTGTGAGTTGATGACTGCCGGAGCGGCATATTTGAACGGTATGAAACAGGCATTGACCAAGAGCTATATTACCATTATTCCGGAGCATATAGCCACCACTCCGGTCTATGCTTTGGTACATCGTGACCATTTGGATTTTGCCGTTGCCGTAAAATGGATTATCAATGCGTTGCAACTGGCAGAACAATATGATATCAACGCTAAAAACGTTGAGTTCTTCCGCGGACATAACAGTACGGAAATCAGAAATCTGATGGGGGATAATCCGGAATTATGGCAGGCTTTGCATTTAGAGCCTAAATGGTTGGATGATGCTGTACAGATTGTCGGGCATTACGGACAGATTTATGAGCGTAATTTAGGCAAAGATTCGGATTATAAAATTAAGCGTCAAGAAGGTAAATTGCTTAAAAACGGCGGAGCCGTAACGCCAGACCCGTTTATGTAAGGAGCTTATAAGTGAAGTGTGTATAGCTAAAAGATAACCTCGAAAATCAACAAATGACTTTCGAGGTTATTTTTTTAGTTAGAAGGATTCCATTCAGACTTATTAAGGTAGGGCTGAATCCATACATCAACCTTATCTTCATCCAGATAGCTCCAACCCTGAATGTATTTATTGCCGAACACAATCCAAGGTGAGCGGTCGGAACCGGTGTCAAAATAATAATTAAACGACTTCAGCGCCTCATTGGCAGTTTTGTCCGGAAAATGGAACCACCGGATGCAGGCATTCGGGTA
>DEST01000033.1 GCA_002361365.1 Alphaproteobacteria bacterium UBA3307 | reverse complement strand
CGAAGCCGCAGCCGTTATTTCTGCCGGAAACACCGGTGCTTTAATGGCAATTTCCAAAATGATTTTGAAAACAATTCAACGTATTCACCGACCGGCGATTTGCACCAACATTCCGCACAAAAACGGAATGTGCGTTATGCTTGATTTGGGAGCAAATACCGAATGCGGTGCCATCAACTTGGCAGAATTTGCCATTATCGGCAATATTTTGGCTCGCCATACTTTGGAAATTGAACGTCCGCGGATTGCTTTGCTCAATATCGGTGCCGAAGAAATGAAGGGGCGTGAAGAAATCCATCAGGCAGCAAAAATGATAAAAAGTACACATCTTGATTTGAATTTTATCGGCTATATAGAACCGCATCAAATCGGCGAAGGTTATGCAGATGTGATAGTATCTGACGGCTTTACCGGCAATATTGCTCTCAAAACCATGGAAGGCACGGCAAAGTTAATTTCTCGGCTGATAAAACAAACCATAAAAAAGTCTATTGTTGCCAAAATAGGCTTACCTTTCTTGTTACCTGTAGTGTGGGGACTTAAAAAGACTATGGATCCGCGCAAATATAATGGAGCGATGTTTGTCGGCCTCAACGGACTTTCGGTAAAAAGTCACGGTGGAACAGACGCTGTCGGATTTTCCTATGCGATTGACAATGCGTCAAAATTGGTACGCCAAAACTTTGTACAAACAATTCGCGATGAAGTGGAACACGTTGATTTAGACGAATTATCTCAGGATATTTTATACGATGTTTATTAGAAGCGAGCTTATAGGCTTGGGACACTATTTGCCGAACAAAATACTAACCAACGACGATTTGTCGCATATGGTTGAAACCAATGATGAGTGGATTCGCACTCGTACCGGAATCAGAATGCGCCATATTGCTGCCAAAGATGAAACTACTTCGGTTTTGGCCGGATATGCGGTGGAAAAAGCACTTAAAAACGCCGATTTACAGCCGCAAGATGTGGATTTGCTGATTGTGGCAACCGTCACACCGGATAACACAACGCCGTCGACCGCAGCTAAAATTGCCGGCAAGTTAGGTTTTCGTGCCGGTGCGGTTGCGTTTGATATATCAGCGGCTTGCTCCGGATTTGTGTATGCACTGACACTGGCGGATAATATGATTCGCCTCGGACAAGTTAAGACTGCGGTAATAGTTGGCGCAGAGTGCCTTTCGAAAATTGTTGATTGGACTGACCGAAACACCTGCGTATTGTTTGGAGATGGTGCCGGTGCGGCTGTTTTGCGCGCTGTTGAAGGCAACGGCTCAAATCAGGATACCGGAGTGTTAAGCTCTTGCCTTTATGCTGACGGAACACAATTTGAGCATCTAAAAACAAGTGGCGGTGTTTCTTCCACTCAAACGGCAGGATTTGTACAGATGAATGGCAAGGAAGTATTTAAGCACGCGGTAATCAGTTTGTCGGAAGCGGCCGAAACAGCGCTGCAAAAGGCCGGGTTACGCAAAGAACAAGCTGATTGGTTAGTACCGCATCAGGCGAATATTCGGATTATTGAGAGTGTGGGAGAACGGTTGGGGTTACCTCAAGAAAAAGTAATCGTTGCGGTTGACCATCACGGCAACACCTCGGCTGCCTCGATTCCGTTAGCACTTTCCGAAAATATGGAATCCGGACGCTTGCATAAGGGCGATATCATTGTTTTAACGGCAATGGGTGCGGGTTTTACTTGGGGCGGCGCAGTTATCCGGCTGTAAAAATATTAAGTAAGCGACAATCCTTAAAGACCGGAGCAATTCGGTCTTTTTTATATTTTTTACAAAAAACAGCTTGACTTTTGTCTAGAGAATGGGGTAGAATATAGATATAAAAGGTAATGGAGAAAAGCAATGACTGATAAATGGAAACAAATCGCCGCAGGAACAGTTATTTCTATTACAGGCGTTCTCGGCTTAACCGGTTGCGAAAACAAAAACGAGAATCAAGAAGAAAATAAAAAACCGCTAACGGAACAAGATCCTCATTGGAAAGAAGAGGGACGTTATGTAATAGTTAAAAATACTACTTATGATTTTCCTGCTCCTAATAGTCCTGATGGAAAAGAAATTTCTCAAAAACAACAGAAACCGGAAAAGAAAGCACCGCCTAAGGGCTCTATCAGCAAAGATGCTTTTATCAATGAATTATTAGCGCGAAGTCGCAGCCGCAACGGCAAAAAATAATATATTCCGGCAATTTTAATTAAAAGCCTTCAACATAATATTGAAGGCTTTTGGTATATAAATAAACTGTTTTCACTTATCCGCATACGGATTTTCTGCTTTGCGTACTGTTATCCTAATCGGAATTCCGCCCATATTAAACGTCTGCCGCAAACTGTTCAATAGATATCTGAAATACGATTCCGGTAATCCTTCCGGATTACTTGAAAAAATATAAAATGCCGGCGGGCGGGTTTTAGCTTGCGTAATATATTTAAGTTTTATCCGTCGTTTATTTTTACCAAGCGGTGCCGGATTCTGCTCTTGCACATCGGCAAACCACTTATTCAGCGGTGCTGTCGGAATCCGCATATTCCAACGTTCATAAACTTTCAGCAACGCACGCATCAACTTATCCAGTCCCTCTTTTTTGAGGGCAGAAATCGTAACTGTCGGCACACCGCTTGCTTGTGTCAGAGAAGTTTCTAACTTGTAATTAAGTTTTTCCAATGTTTCTTTGCGCTTGGCGATATCCCATTTGTTGACGGCAATCACCAATGCCCTGCCCTCGTCCAAAACATTACGGGCAATAGTCAAATCCTGCTTGTCCAAAACCGCATCGGCATCTAAAACCAACACTACAACCTGTGCCATATTGGTAGCGTATTTTGTGCTTTCCACCGACATTTTTTCCAGACTGTTTACAACCTTGGACTGACGGCGCAAACCGGCGGTATCTACTAATTTGAATTTGTATCCTTGCCAATTCCATTCTGTAGTGATAGCATCACGTGTCATACCGGCTTCCGGTCCGGTCAACATTCGCTCATCACCTAAAAGCGCATTAACTAATGTAGATTTGCCGACATTTGGGCGTCCGACAAATGCCACTTGAATCGGACGTTCATCTTTAAGCGGTACAAAATTTTCCGGAATTTGTCCGAGTGTTGCCGTAACCGGCATTTGTGCTTCAGCCTGTTTTTTAGCTTCATCAAGCTGCATCAGTTCCACATAGAGTTCATCAAATCCGATTCCGTGTTCGGCAGAAAAAGCTAATGGTTCGCCTAGGCCCAATTTATAGGCCTCGCCGATACCATTTTCTTGTTGTTTTCCTTCGCATTTATTAGCCAGCAAAATGACCGGCTTGTGTGTTTTGCGCACCAAATCGGCAAAAAGTTCGTCATAAGGCTGCACTCCGGCACGCGCATCATACAAAAATAAACAAACATCAGCATCATTGATTGCCATTTGCGTTTGTCGCCACATACGGCTTTCCATATTATCGGTGGTCGAATACTCGTAACCGGCGGTATCTATTACCTCCAAATCCAAATCCTTAAACTTTGCCGGTGCAATTTTACGGTCACGCGTAACTCCGGGCATATCATGTACAATTGCCAGTTTTTTACCGACTAAACGATTAAATAAGGTAGACTTTCCGACATTCGGACGACCGATAATGGCAACACTCAGCACGTTTCACCCTCCTTATTTATAGGCTATAATTTTAGCATTTGCGGTTGTAAACAAAATATACCCCTGAGCTGCCACCGGTGTTGCATTAAATTTCTCGTCCAAATTTACTTCATTTACTTTTTGACCGGTTTTCGGTTCATAAAGCATAACTCTGCCGTCAGAAAGTGTAAGCAATAAATGATTATTCACCATCAGCGGTGCAAAAACCGTAATTTCGTCAGCTTTTTTGCCTAAATCAAGAGCCTTTGCCCATAATATATTGCCATTACTTTTATCCAGCGCAATCAACTCTTTTGCTTCCGAAATCACAAACAACGTATTACCGGACAGAAGCGGTGTCTGAGTTCCGCCGATTGCTTTTTCCCACCGCCGAGTACCCGAACGCATATCAATAGCCGCCAAGACATCTGCCGTACCGAGTGCATAAACGGTTTCTCCCTCAATTACCGGAGCCGCTTTAACGGTATGTAACGCAGTAGAAGAATACGCCTGACGATTGGCAACCAGATTATCCGACCACAAAGGCGTACCGATAGTGGCACCAAATGCTTGAATTTCACCATTGGAAAATCCCGTAACAGCCACATCAAGTGCCGGACTGTAGGCAACAGGGGCACCGCCGACAAGAGTTGTGTGTTCACTTGCTATATCATAATCCCACAAAATTTCACCATTTATAGTACTAAGCGCATAAATTCGATTATTGATACTCTGCACAAACACTTTTCCGGCGGCAACCGATGGCGCAATTCTGAGTGGAGAACGCAAATTTTGTTCCCAAATTTTAGTTCCGTCTTTAGCTTTTACGGCTACCACAGCGCCAAATCCTGTTGTCACAAAAATAGTATCGTCAGCCATTGCCAGCCCCACTCCTTTCATTGAGGTGGCACCGGCATACTTATTTTGGCTCAACAGTTCAACACGCCATATCTGCTCTCCGTCTTGCAATTTAAATGCACTCAAACGTCCGTCAGCATCAAGCATATAAACCACATTATTTTTAACCACCGGTTTAGCCATCAGCACTTCTCTACGTGAACTGCCTGTACCAAAATCGGTTTTCCATTGCTTTTGAAATTGTGTATTCACATTGGCGTGGGGCAAAACATGCTGTGCATTAGCTTCTGCCTGCAACCAATTTTCCACCCCTACCGCCGGTGCTATTTTAATCTGAGCCGAACCATCGGCAACATCAGGGCGAACTTTGGTATTTTGCTCCCAAACGGCGATTCTTGTACCTTGCGGAATTTCCTTTTTTGTGCATGCACCGAGCATCATCACCAGCGCGCAACACCCTAAACGTAACAAATCTTGACGATTAAGCATTTTTTACCTCTATAAAATTATAAATCACTGATAGAAGAAAGCATATCTTGAATTTTGCTCTTAAAACCTTCCGGCAAATCTTCGGTTTTCAACAATTTAGTATAAATATCTTTTGCTGTTTCTACATCTCCGTTTTGAATTGCGGACATAGCGAGCAAATCCTGAGCCATCGGTGTCCATGAAGTATTTTCGGACAAAATTGGCTGTAAAAGCTTGGCAAAATCTTCTTTGTTCATTGTATCTACCCGATAAGTAGCCAATTTCATCAATGCAATATGCTTGACTTCGGTATTTACTTGTTTTTCCGCCGCCAACTTTTCAAGAGCCGACAAAGCATCTTCTTGTTTTCCCTGCATCAGCAAAACATTAGCAATCTGCAATTTGGCAAAATCACTGAACAAACCCTGATTATCTTGCGAAATTTTTTGCAATTCGGCAATTGTTTCATCATTATTTCCGCCAAACTGTGCTGCTGTCATATAAGTTTCTGTTTTACGCTGATTGAGGGCCATACGCCACGCTTGCAAGCGATCAAACGAAACAGCGGCAGAAACGGCAATTACCACAACAGCAATCACAAATAAGCCGTATTTATCCCATAATGCTTTCAGGCTGTCGTTTTTAACATCTTCATCAACTTCCTGAATAAAAGCATCTGTCAATTCCGGATTAACATCGGACAAATCACGCCGACCACGCGCTGTTGCCGCCGTTTGATTTTTAATTTCGGATTTATTTTTAACTGTTTTAGCCATCATTTTTTCCTTATACAATTAATTACAAAAACATTTTTATAACACATAACAAAAAAAGCAAAATAAAGCAAATACTTTTTATTTTACAATTTCACGAATAACGCAACCGCGTATCCGGCGTAAATCATCAATCGGCATATTTTTACCGAACACAATACCGCCCTGATGCGCAATAACCGACAAATAATAACGGTCTGTCAGTGGATTATGCCCGATATCAACCGATTCGATTTCATCTTTAGGCAAAGTTTCAACATCTGCGCGAAACATCGCCAAATTATGCCCGAGTATCACTTCATTTTCCTTGATAATCAAAACATCGGTACTAAAAATCCCTATTAACATCCCGATTGACAAGCAACCGCACACCGAAAGTATGGCAGCCACCCCTATATTGCCGATAAATTCTTTCAAAATGTCATAATTTGCCACTGTTATCACAAACGCGGAACCTAACAAAACGGCAAACAATATTGCCAAAATAGCATAAACATCAAAAAATGTACGTTTTTCTTTTAGTACCACCTTGTCGGTTCTGGCATTATATTTAATCGATGACGGCATATTTTCTTCCTGATATTGAGTATCCAGATGCCAACGTCTTGACATTTCGCGCAAAGTTTTATTAAGTTCATCTTGATGCTTAGAAACCAAACCGTGGTCAGTCAAAAACAGGGCAGGCATTTTAAGTTTGGCGGCATATTGTTCCCATATTGTGCGCACATTTTTGGAATTGGTAGAAATATATAGCGGTACACATTTTTCCGGCTCTTTATGATACAATTCAATGATATATCTATTGCGTGTTATCAAGCCGAATTGATAATATTCCACTCTAAACAACACACCTGAATAATTATATAAATCATCTTCCTTCAGCAGATTTTTACCCCATAGAGATTTGTGTTTGAGCTTAATTTTAGAGCCATCAAAATAAACAACCTTACGCCGATATAAAGCTCTTATTGCCAATCCTAAGACAAGCATTCCGAAAAACAAAATGAACCAATCAAACGAATAGCGTATAATAAATAATTGATGCAAAGAAATATTTTCCGGAAGTGTAAAATCATAATCTTCATCGCTGATTTCCAAAAAATACGCCACAATTTCGTATGCTCCGAGCGCAATAAAAATCAAACCGCAAAACAAACCCCAAGCGGCTATTCCTATAGAAACCCTATCTGTTTGTTTTGAAGGGATTTTTTCTATATCAAGCTTGAACTTCGAGCTGTAATGATTCGGCGCAACATAAGTCATTTGGTTCTCCTTACCTCAAAATTTACGGCTGTATTTTACACCGATAAAATAAATTTTCCACCAATTTTTTTAAATAATGTTTGTTTTTATAATATTTAAGTGTACTATAAGACGAAATTGATAACAAACGGTGGTTTATATGCTTAGTACCAACATATTTTATTCGGGATACAACGTATTATTCAGTGTTTTATCGTTGTTCATTGGCATCGGCTCGGTTTTTTTGATTCGGCAATCGCGAAATTTTCGCGGGATGTTTATGTTTCAGTTAGGCGGGCTGGCAATGATTTTGCTGACCTACATCACAACACAAGACCATATTTTATATACCATCGGATTGAACTATAAATTTGCTGCGTTTACCCAGATTATGACGGCAATTCTGATTTCTGTTTTATGGATAAATGCTGCCACCGATTTATATTACCATCAACTTGCAAACCGTGAAACACTGACAATTTATACCACATTAGCTGTAACTTTATGTTTGTATTTTTCTTTTGCCGTATACAATCGTGAAATTATTGCCATTTTGCGCCAAATGTTCCCGCTTATCGGCATTTGTTTACTGTTTTTAGTCAGTTTGCTTAAACTTTTTCGCCGTCCGAGTGTCGGTTGCTTACTTTTAAGTTTGGCGTTGTTTATGCTTGGCGGGAAAATGGTCGTTTCTGCTTTTTTCTATCAATACAATTGGCTTAACTTAAACATCTTTAATTGGCTCTGGATATACATTTTCGCTTGCTCTGTCATTTTTTTACGTTTTGATATGTATAAAGAAGAACTGCAACGCTGCTGGAATTGTTTAGATAAATTAAATTTGCAAATTTCAAATATGATAGATTCGTCTCCCTTTCCGATAGTGATTGTACGCAAAAGCGACGAAAGATTTTTGACCTTAAACGATAAGGCTGCCGTTTTATTTTCGCTCAGTCGCAAAGAGCTTGGATACCATCATTTGCCGGATTTATTGATAGACTCGCAAAATCACGACAAATTCTGTCAGGCTTTAAACATAAAGGGCTCTGTTGCCGATTTTGACGTTATGGTATGCAACCTCATAAGTGCTTCTCCGTTTTGGATGTCTGCCTCCGCCAAAATAATAGAACACAACAACGAAAAAGCATACTATATCACTTTTCAAGACATTATTTATCGCAAAGAACGTGAAGATAATTTGCAAAATCAAGCCAATAAGGATCCGCTCACTCTGGTATGGAATCGCCATTATTTTGAAAAGGTAGTACCTGAAAGAATTGCCGAATGCATACAAAGCACGCGTAATTTCAGCTTGCTTTTAATAGATGCTGATAGATTTAAAAAAGTAAATGATACCTATGGGCATAAAATTGGAGATAAGGTATTGATTGAACTTGCAGAAATATGCCGCAACTCTTTACGAGAAGATGATATTGTTGCTCGCTTTGGAGGAGAAGAATTTGTTATTTTCTTAAATGATACAGATACCCGCTCTGCTCAACACGTTGCCGAGCGTCTGCGCCAAAATATCGAACAAGCGGAGATTAAAACTGACGAAGGAGAAACAATCAGTGTCACTGTCAGTATCGGAGTTGTTTCATCAGAAAAAACTGCCAGTTTGGAATTGTTATTGCGCCAAGTTGATGATGCTATGTATCTGGCTAAACGAAGCGGTCGCAATAGGGTTGCCGTGTTTGACGAGCAACAGTCTAAAAACATCAAAGGACGCAAACGTACACCGTCGAAACGCCGCAATATTCATCCGGTATTTCAAAATGAAGAAAATGAAGAAATTTCTCTAATCGGCAATTATGACAGCAAAATTATACAGGAAAGAAAATGAATTGCCCATATCAAAATATTTGCGGAGGCTGCCCTCTGCGTACAATGCCAACATCGGAATATAAGCAATACAAAACCGACAGATTTAACCGTATTGCCTCTGCCATTATCCAAGAGCATATTGACTTTGGTGCACCAATATTTATTTCCGACGGCTGCCGTCGAAGAGCCGAGATGACATTTCAGTTCAAAAAAGGTAAGCTTCTACTGGGCTTTAACGCAGCGCAAAGTCACGAAATTGTTAATATTGAACAATGTATGGCGCTGAGTGACAAAATCAATAATGTCCTATCGAAGATTCGTGCGTTTTTAATGCAATTTTGCCAAATCAAGACGACGCAAAAAATCAAGAACAAATTGCAAATATCACAAATTACGCAAGGCGAAATTTGGCTTACCTCCACAGCTAACGGCATTGATATTCTGCTGGAAATCAACAATCTGCTATCTCTTGAACATCGTATGGAAATTTGCGATTTTGCCAATAAAATACCGGAAATTATACGTGTATCGGCAGGACAAAAAAATAAAATACCCGAAACAATTTTAGAAAAAGCAAAACCGGTCATTGATATTTGCGGGCAAAGCGTTTTTATTCCGGCAGGAACATTTTTGCAAGCTTCACAAGAAGGGCAAAATGCATTGATAAATCTGGTGTTGAAATATATCGGTGATACCGGTGGAAATATTGCTGATTTATTTTGCGGTGTCGGCACTTTTTCATACCCATTGGCGACGAATATCAAAAATAAAATTACAGCCGTAGATTCTTCGGCAGAATTATTAAATGCATTTCGGCAGACTGTGAATTTTTTAACGATTCCCAATATTAACATCTTGCAAAAAAATTTGTTCAAATATCCGCTTGATGCCAATGAATTAAAAGTTTTTGACGCGGTGATTTTTGACCCTCCGCGTGCCGGTGCAAAGGCTCAAATAGCGCAAATTACTGCACTTGATAATGCGGATAAGCCTCAAAAAATTATTGCGGTTTCATGCAATCCGCATACATTTGTAAATGATGCTAATGCGCTTTTGCTAAACGGATACTATTTAAAAGAAATGACAATGGTTGACCAGTTTGTTTATGCCGAGCATTTTGAACTGGTTGCTTGTTTTGAAAAAATATAAGGAGAATAAAATGAGCTTAACAAATCAAAAATTACAACAAATGGCAAACGCTTTGCGTGTGCTGAGTGCCGAAGCAATAGAAAAAGCAAAATCCGGACATCCGGGAATGCCGCTCGGTATGTCGGATGTGGCGGCAGTGTTGTTTGGAAAATATCTGCACATCAATCCGTCTGAGCCAAAGTGGTTTAACCGTGATCGGTTTGTGCTTTCGGCCGGACACGGGTCAATGCTTTTGTATTCGCTTTTATATTTTATGGGTTATCCGGATATTACGTTGGAGGATATCAAAAACTTTCGTCAGCTCGGAGCTAAAACGGCCGGACATCCGGAATACGGTCATTTGAGCGGAATTGATATGACAACAGGACCGCTCGGGCAGGGCATTTCTTCCGCAGTCGGAATGGCTTTAGCCGAACGCGAAATCAATGCCAAATTCGGAGATGATTTATGCAATCATTACACTTATGTTATTTGCGGTGACGGTTGTCTTATGGAAGGTATTTCGGAAGAGGCAATTTCGTTGGCCGGGTTGTGGAAATTAAATAAACTGATTGTATTGTGGGATAACAACAACATCACCATTGACGGCACCGTTGATAAATCAAATGCCACGGATCAGATTGCACGCTTTAAGGCTGTCGGATGGAATACAATCAGTATAGACGGACATAATTATGATGAAATTTCAGCGGCTGTTGAGCAAGCACAAAAGTCTGATAAACCTACACTGATAGCTTGCAAAACTACCATAGGATTCGGCGCGCCGAATAAATGCGGAACCTCTAAAGTACACGGCTCACCGCTCGGCGAAGAAGAACTAAAATGTATGAAATTACAGCTCGGCTGGACAGCGGCACCTTTTGAAACACCCGCAGAAATAATTGCCACATGGCGCGCTGCGGGTCAAAAATCGGCAGCTCTCTATGACGTATGGCAAAAAGCAGCTGCGAAAAATCCGGAATTTATGAATTTTATCCGTAATACATTACCGCAAAATTGGAATAAAGCATTACACGAGCTGAAACTCAAAGCAATCAAAGAACAGACCAAAGTTGCAACGCGTAAAGCTTCTCAGATGTGCTTGGAAAATATCGTAAAATATATTCCGCAAATGATTGGCGGTTCTGCTGATTTGGCTGCATCTAATCTGACCTTTGTCGATGGGATGAAAACAATAACCGCTGCGGATTATAACGGCAACAACGTCATGTATGGAATTCGCGAACACGCTATGGGGGCTATTATGAACGGTATGGCTTTGCACGGCGGGGTTATTCCATACGGCGGCACATTCTTTGTCTTTTCAGATTATATGCGTCCGGCGATGCGCTTGGCTGCACTGATGGGATTGCGTGTGATTTATGTTTTGACTCATGATTCCATTGGTGTTGGAGAAGATGGTCCAACCCACCAGCCGGTAGAGCATTTAGTCTCATATCGCGCAATGCCTAACATCAATACTTTCCGTCCGTGTGATGTAGTAGAAACGGCTGAAGCGTGGCAAATTGCCATAGAGAGCGAACATACTCCCAGCATCTTAGCTTTGTCACGGCAAAGTGTGCCGACACTACGCTTTACTACCGGTGAAAATTTAACAGCTAAAGGCGGCTATGTCATTTCTCCGGCAAAAGGTATAGCGCAAGCAACGATTATCGCGACCGGCACGGAAGTTTCTTTGGCTATTGAGGCACAACAAAAATTAGCTCAAGAAAATATCGAAGTAAATGTGGTTTCTATGCCGTGTCAGGAATTATTTGACGCGCAACCGACAGAATACAAACATACTGTCTTAGGTGATAAGCCGCGAATAGCAATAGAAGCAGGCTCTCGTTACGGTTGGGAACGTTATGTCGGACTTGACGGGACAATAATCGGGCTTGATTCGTTTGGCGCTTCCGGCAAGGGAGAAGAAATTTATGCACATTTTGGAATCACTGTAGATAATATCATTAACACCGTTAAAAAATACATACAATAGTGCGCCTCAAAATGTGCAATAACAATAAATAGATTGGCGCAATGTACAATTAAAAGGTACATAAACTACGAGTGCTGAACGACAAATCCGGATAGTGTACAAATACGCTATCCGGATTTTTTTACCACGAATAAGTTGTGCGACGAATGTACCTGCTCATTCTCCTATAAGGGTAATTTAATGAGAACCCTCAAGCCTCCCAAATCACTATCCGCCAAATCGATTGAACCACCATGAGACACAATAATGTCTTTGGCAATGGAAAGTCCCAAACCGACACCGCCTGTCTGTTTGTTGCGCGAACCTTCGACCCGATAAAATGCCTTAAACACATCATCGCGCTTTTCAGCCGGAATCCCCGGTCCGTCATCATCAATGGTTAGTTGCACATATTTATTATCACTATCTAATTTGACTGCTATAGTTTCACCATAATGAAAAGCATTTTCAATAATGTTGGTAATGGCTCGACGTAACGCTTGCTCTCGTCCCTGAACGGCGCTCACATCATAGTTGGTAGCAAAACGAATCATCGCGTTAGAATTTTTGCGATATTTACTTATAATAGCCGAAATCATCTCATTAAGGTCAACAAAAGTCGGCTTTTCTCCTCCCTCACCGCTAACGAAAGCCAAATAACCGTCAAGCATCTTCTCCATTTCGTTAATATCTTGCACAAACTCTTGGTTTTCTTTGTTATCCGGCAACATTGCCATTTGTAATTTCATACGCGTCAATGGTGTGCGCAAGTCGTGCGAAACTCCGGCCAACATCTGCGTACGCTCTGAAATTTGCCGCATAATTCGCTCTTTCATCTTTGTAAAGGCAAGTCCGGCTCGCCGTACTTCTATTGAGCCATAAGGTTTAAATTTGGTATTAATGCCTTTACCAAAATCTTCAGCCGCCTCAGCCAGTTGAGAAATAGAGCGTGCCTGCACTCGCAAAAACATTGCAGCAACAACAAACAGCAACAAAGCGCTGCCTATCATCCACAATACAAAGCCAAAAATTGAGGTACTAAACACATTTTTTGCCGGCGTATTAAAAACATATAATCCTTGTTTGGTATCTACCAAAATATTTAAATTGGAATGATGTTCTGTCAAAAACACTTCCGTATTTGCCAATGGAAATTGCCTATCTAATGCCTCATTTAGATATCTGGTAGCGAACTGGTCGTGTGTTTTATTTTTGCGCCATACAGAATGTTTACTGTCATTGTCATAAAACTTCACATCCAGACCATATAAGGTTGCCGCCAGATTTTTGACGTGTTCAAAATCTATATCATCGTGATGCATTTGCATAACAAACGCCATATTTTTACTAACGTTTTCCGACAAACGGCGTCCGACACGTTTCCAGTTACCGTCCAAAAAAGCATAAATGGAAACAACTTGTACCACAATCAGCGGAATAAATATCAACAACATTGTTCTGAAAAACATTGTTTTCGGCATAATCTTACGTCTTAATGCCGATAAAGTCCCTTCAATTTTTTTTGGAAATTTAATATGCATTTTTTTCTCCTAGTCTGTTAATAACATATACCCCTTGCCGCGTACTGTCTGTAAATAGCGCGGATTCTTAGAATCCGGTTCGATTTTTTTTCTGAGTCGCGTAATTTGCACATCTATTGAGCGCGGGCTTTGTCCGACCCCCAACAATTCTGCCAACCGCTCGCGTGTAAAAATCTGTCCGCTTTTTTGCCCTAAAATGCTCAGAATTGATTGTTCTACCGGCGTAATATGAATTACTCCTTCCGTGATATGATAAAATTCTTTATTGCTCAAATTATATCGACAATTTCCCAAACATAATACAGGAGTTACCATTTCTTTAGATTTGTTTGGAACTCGACGCAAAATATTATTGATTCTGAGCACCAATTCTTTAGGTTCAAACGGTTTAGGCAAATAGTCATCGGCACCGGCCTCCAATCCGCTGATTCGGTCTTGAGTTTCCCCCATTGCCGTCAACACAATTGCCGGCACATCATTTTCAAGTCGTAGCTTTTGCAAAAATTCCAAACCGGATTCGTTTGGCATCATCACATCAACAATCAACAAATCAAAGCGATATTGTCTCAAAAACATTCGTGCGTTTTCAGCATCTTCAGCTGCACTTACAGTAAAACCATTTTCTTGCAAATAGCGTTGCAATAGGTTTCTTAACCGCAAATCATCATCAATCACCAAAATATGCGCACAATCAGTCAGCATAGAGAGCGACCTCACTCTTTTGCGCCAACTTTAGACTTAGCGGATTTTTTTGTTTTAGTGCTTACAGTCTTTACCCGTGTTTTTTTCTTACCGGTTGTTCTATTTGCCACTGTTTTGATTGCGGTTTTTACGGTTTCAGCAATTTTGGCTGCCGGATTTTTTTTACGTTCTTCTTCAGCTTTCACATAATCAAGACTTTTCTGAAAGTACTGATATCCGGTGATAAAAGTTAAAGCAGCTGCTACCCAGAGCAAAAACTCGCCCAAGTATCCCCAAAACATAGACAGTTCACAAAACATCATCATAGCAAGAGCCGTCATTTGAAAACCGGTTTTCCATTTTGCTAATTTTGTTACCGGTAATCCGACATTGACTTCACGCAAAAATTCGCGCAAACCGGAAACCAAAATTTCACGGCACAAAATTACAAAGGCGGCAATTATGGTACCATTCCATGAGTAATAATGCATTAACTCGCCTTCGTGGTTATAATAGGTTTTAGTAATAATTACCACCAACGCCGTTGCCACCAACAACTTATCAGCAATAGGGTCCAGCAAGCGTCCGAAGGACGACGTTTCATTACGAGCACGCGCCAAGTATCCGTCTAAATAATCGGTTATGGACGCAGCAATAAACAACGCGCCGGCAATCATAGCCCATAAAAATGAGTGAATATAAATTGAAATAAAAATCAGCGGAATAACTGCAATCCGTGAAAGGGTTAAAATATTCGGTAAATTATACACGAGAGTACTCCCAAAATATAAAAATTAACTTTAATCTGCTTTCACTATAAACGCTTTTTTCAATTATGAAAGTATTTATATATGTTTTCCGCCGTTTTTTTACTGATTCCGTCGACTTTTTGCAAATCGCTGATACTTGCAGCCTTTATCTGTTCTGCCGAACCGAAGAAATTAAGCAAATCACGTTTGCGTTTAGCCCCTATTCCCTCAATTTCATCTATTGCCGACTTAAACATTGATTTAGCACGTTTTTTACGATGAGTACCTATAGCAAAACGGTGTGCTTCATCACGGATATTCTGCATATAAAAAGCTATTGACGATTGAAACGGCAAATCAAAGCTCTCACGTCCCATAATATGATAAAATTCCTTACCGGCATTCCGCTCCGGTCCTTTGGATATTGCAATAATCGTAATTCCGGACAAATCATATCCGTTCAGTGCTTCATGCACTGCATGAAGTTGCCCCAAACCGCCGTCGAGCAAAATCACATCGGGGCGATTTTCGTCACTCATCCGTTCAAATCGGCGAATAAGCACTTCTTTCATCATAGCAAAATCATCATTGGTATTCTTGGTATATTTAATATTGAACGTCCGATACGATTTTTTATCAAATCCTTCAGGAGTAGCCACAATCATCGCCCCTACTGCATAACTGCCCTGATTATGCGAGTTATCATATACTTCTATTCGTTGTGGAATGCGCGGCAAATCGAAGCGACGCTGCATTTCAATCAAATTAGCTTCCACCGTTGCACTTTCCGCCAATTTACGCTCTATTGCAGCAATCGCATTTTCATGAGCTCTCTCTATCAATTTTGCCTTATTGCCTTTTTGATAATAATTGATTTTTGTTCCTATTGCCTTTTCCAAAAAATCTTTATTTTCCGGTGTATGAGATATGAGAATCTCTTTTGGCGGCAAATGTTCGGCATAAAATGTACTCAAAAATCCTTCCAAAATTTCTTCTTCACTCATTTCACGCGCTTGTTTCGGAAAATACGGAATATTACCGCAATTTTGCCCCGAGCGAATAAAAAACACCTGAATACACACCATATTTTTATGCTTAACTACCGCAATAGCATCTGCCGACATAATATCGGCATATTCCACATTATACCCCCCTTGAATGCTGCTGAGCGTTCGGATTCTGTCACGCAAAACAAGCGCTGTTTCAAAATCCTCAGCGTCGCTAGCCTCTTGCATTTGCACTGACCATTTTGCCTTCAAATCGCTGTTGCGACCTTCCAAAAATGCAATTACATCATCAACTGTTTTATGATATTCCTCACGACTGATTTTACCTACGCACGGACCACTGCATCGCTTGATTTGATAGAGCATACACGGCCTTTCTCGATTGGCAAACACACTGTCTCGGCACGAACGCAATTTAAAGTTTTTTTGGATTATATCCATAACATTATTAACCGCCGTTGCACTGGCAAACGGACCAAAATATTTACTTTTATCACGCCGAGTACCTCTACTCTTTCGCAACGCCGGAAAATCCTCTTGCGGATTTATCATCAAATGCGGAAAAGTTTTATCATCTTTAAGCAAAATATTGTATTTAGGCTCCAATTTTTTGATTAAATCATTTTCCATCAACAAGGCTTTTGCCTCATTTTCAACAATAATAAATTCCATTTTTTCAACTTCTGCCACCATACGTTTAATATGGTCAGGAAGCCGTTCAAAACGCGTATATGCCACGATTCGTTTTTTGATACTTTTTGCTTTTCCCACATACAGAACTTTGCCGTTTGCATCAAGCATTCGATAAACACCGGGGTTTTGCGGTGCTATTTTAACATAACCTTTAATGACTTCAATCCCGTGCTGAATTCCTGCCATTTTATGCCCCGATTAAAACTTTTGCAGCCGCCCGTGCTTCATCAGATATAACTTCTCCAGAAAGCATTCGAGCAACTTCTTCTTGTTTTTCATTAGCGGAAAGCAATCGAACTTTTGTTGTAGTTTCACCATTGGCATTAAATTTTTCTACTTTATAATGATTGTTACTAAAAGCAGCAACTTGCGGTGAATGCGTTACCACCAATACTTGTTTGTTATCCCCGAGTTGCGCTAATTTTGCGCCCACTGCCTGTGCCGTTGCTCCGCCGATTCCGGTGTCTACTTCGTCAAAAATCATCGTTTCCACCATTCCTGCCTGCCCCAAATTGACCTTTAACGCCAGCATAAACCTTGCCAATTCGCCACCGGAGGCGAT
Organism: Alphaproteobacteria bacterium UBA3307; assembly: GCA_002361365.1. Taxonomy (GTDB): domain Bacteria; phylum Pseudomonadota; class Alphaproteobacteria; order RF32; family CAG-239; genus RUG410. Next base: position 1,523 of record DEST01000033.1, on the reverse strand, counting down.
TTTATTCAAACTTCCGTATGGTGTTCCTACATTGGTTGAAACCATAAAACACACTTCATCATATCCGGATTCGTTCCATGCGCTTTCTTCTTTTTTTTGCAACACTTGCGTCATAAATGCCGCCTTTTCCATTTTGAGAGCAGGCAACTCTTTTTGCATCGCCTTATCCAATCGGTTAGCGGCGGAAACTCGTTCCTGATGTACAATATCTGCCTTCAAGATATAATTTTCGCGAGCCTGTTTTTCAGCCCTCAGCAATGCATTTAAATCATCGGCGCCACGTTCCAAATGCAACAATTTACTTTCCATATTTTGCCAAACATTCGGCAAATCTTCAACAGTAGTATGATGTTTTCTGGCCAAATCTTTAAGTGCAAACAATCGTTCTTCTGCCGCATTTATTTCTTCCTCGCTGACATTTACTGCACCGAGCGCCGTTTCTATTTCATCCGTCGCCTCTTCGGCATTAACTAAAGCCGTATCCAAAAGCTCATAAATTTCTCCATATTTATCTGCAGTCATTCCGTTAATTCTGGCAATTGCCGACTGTGCTTGCCGCAAACAATCTCGCACACTTTGCGATGGATTATTCAATGCCCGATATGCAGTATTAAAATTTTCAATCAGTTTTTCGGCACTCATCATAAATTGGCGTTTTTGCTCTAATTCCGCCAATTCGTTATCACGTGGTTTAATGGTAGAAAATTCCCTAATCCAATGACGTAAATTTTCTTCGTCTTCTTGTGCTGATTTCAACTCTTCTTCTGCGGCGATTCGCTTTTTTTGTGCTGCTTTATAAAATTCGAATGCCTGTTTAAGTTCTCCGAGAGCAGTATCATATTTGCCATAACTATCTAAAACAGACAGATGTGTTGCTGGATTCAGTAATCCTTGATTATCAAACTGTCCGTGTACTTCTACCAAAAGCGCACCGATTTCTTTCAAAAGTTTTAGCGTTATCGGCTGGTCATTAAAAAATATTTTGGAGCGTCCGTCTAAAGAAAGCGAACGTGCAATCAAAATCTCACGCTCAAAATCCAAATTATGTTCGGCACATATTGCGGCTAGCTTTCCATCTTTATCAGCATATTCAAAACACCCGCTGACACTTAGTTTATCGCATTTTGGGCGTATCATACTCACTTCGGCACGTTGTCCTAAAAGCAAGCCGAGCGAATCAAGCAATATTGACTTTCCGGCGCCTGTTTCTCCACTGAGTACACTAAATCCGCCGGAAAAATCTAAATCCAACTTATCAATCAAAATCACATTTCGAATTGACAGCGATTTCAGCATTGATAAGCCCCTCTATTCTGCCGCATCTTCACTTGCCGATGTTTTATTACCAAACCAACCGGAAAACCAACTTGTTTTTTGTTCTATTTTCGGATTTTTATCAAGCGTTTCATTGATTGTTACATCTGCATCTTTTTTGCTTTGAGCCATATCTTCTGCAATGTCATTGCCGCCGAACCAACCGCTGAACCAACCTTTGCTCTCCGTCTTGGCATCTTCCGCCTCTG
>DEST01000028.1 GCA_002361365.1 Alphaproteobacteria bacterium UBA3307 | reverse complement strand
TATCAGCCGGAAGCCTATATTCCGAAAACCGACACCTATATTGAAAAAGATTCCGCCATCAATGAACAAATTGACCGTATGCGCCACGGTGCCACCCGTAATGTTTTGGAAGAAAAAGACGTGATTATTGTTGCCTCGGTTTCGTGCATTTACGGCTTGGGCAGTATGGAATCTTATTCGGCGATGGTGTTTACGCTCAAAGTAGGCGATGTGATTGATATTCACGAAATCAACAAACAACTGGCAAATTTGCTGTATGAACGCTGCACCGTCAACTTCGTACGCTCCACCTTCCGCGTCAACGGTGATACGCTCGATATTTTTCCGGCACACTATGAAGACCGCGCTTGGCGAGTGTCGTTTTTCGGTGACGAAATTGAAGAAATATACGAATTTGATGTCTTAACCGGCAAAAAAACAAGGCAGTTGCAAGAAATCACGGTATATCCGGCAAATCACTACGTTACGCCGCGTCCGGCACTTTCGCAGGCAATGACACACATCAAAGAAGATTTAGAAATCCGCCTCAAGGAATTTAATGCCGAGAACAAGTTGCTTGAAGCACAGCGTTTGGAACAACGGACCAGCTTTGATTTAGAAATGATTGACACTACCGGTCACTGCAAAGGTATCGAAAACTATTCTCGCTACTTAACAGGACGCGCTCCCGGAGAACCGCCGCCGACCTTGTTTGAATATTTTCCGAAAAACGCCCTGCTCTTTATTGATGAAAGCCATATTGCCGTTCCGCAAATCGGCGCTATGTATCGCGGCGACCGCAATCGCAAAACCACGCTTTCGGAATATGGGTTCCGCTTGCCGTCATGTTTGGACAACCGCCCGCTCAAGTTTGAAGAATGGGATAAAATGCGCCCGCAAACCATCTTTGTTTCCGCAACCCCCGGCGATTGGGAATTGGAACAAAGCAAAGGTGTATTCTCTGAGCAAGTCATCCGCCCTACCGGCTTGACCGACCCGCTGTGCATTGTACGTCCGGTGGAAAATCAGGTAGATGATTTGATGGAAGAATGCCGCAAAACCGCGGCCAAAGGCGAGCGCGTGTTGGTAACGACTTTAACTAAAAAAATGGCGGAAGACTTAACCGAATACCTGAGCGAAAACGGGGTAAAAGTGCGCTATATGCATTCGGATATTGAAACACTGGAGCGCATTGAGATAATCCGTGATTTACGCCTCGGCAAGTTTGATGTTTTGGTCGGAATCAACCTGTTGCGCGAGGGCTTGGATATTCCGGAATGTTCACTGGTAGCGATTTTGGATGCCGACAAAGAAGGCTTTTTACGCTCTACCCGTTCGCTTATTCAAACCATCGGGCGCGCCGCACGTAATGCCGAAGGACGCGTTATTCTTTATGCCGACAAAATTACGGACTCTATTAAGATTGCACTTGATGAAACCAATCGTCGCCGCCAAAAGCAATCACAATACAACATAGCTAACGGCATTACACCGCAAACCATTAAGAAAAGTATTTCCTCAACCTTGAAAGAAATGACCGAAACCGACTTTGTAAAGACCGATACGCAGGATGTGGAAAAAGTCCGTAATATTGATAAAAAGATTAAAGAACTGACTAAACTGATGCGTGAAGCGGCACAAAATCTTGAGTTTGAACAGGCTATGGTCTACCGCGACCAACTTAAAGAATTGGAAGCTCTGGCTCTGAAAAATATGTAAGGATTCTATAATGCTAAAAAAACTAAAATATTTTCTCTGGCATAAACAACAAACAGAAACATATAGCAAAATATATATTTGCGGTGTTTGTATGCGTAAAAAAATAAAATTACGCCAATGTTTTGAACAAAAAATCTCGGAGATTATAAAACAAATACAACAAAATCAAGCTGATACAACACATCATCTAGATACTTTATTCATCACCGCATTATCGGAATTTTCCGAAAAACTTGACCGCTTGCAAGAACAAACAGAAAATAGCCAGAATAAATATACCGAACTATTAAAGCAAACAAACAACCTCTGCCGGCAATCACAATTATATTTTAACGAGCTTAATTACGCCGATTTATTGCACGACACTATTATTCAAAGCTCTTGGCTTAAAGAAAAATCTTTTTCTTTATTTGGCTGGGCCGCTAATTACAGTTTTATTTATACTCTCTATCGCATTTTAGATAAACTGCGTCCGCTAAATATTCTGGAAATGGGATTAGGACAAACAACACGCCTTACATCTCAATATATCACATACAACAATTTACAAGCCAAGCTGATAGTTTGTGAGCACAATGCCGATTGGATTGACGTTTATAGAAAAGATTTACCAAACACCAATAATCTTGATATTCATCATTTTGATTTGGAGTATTTTGATTATGAGGAACAACAAAACGATAAATATTCAGGATTACTCGAATACGTTAAAAAACAAAAGTTTGATTTGATAATTGTTGATGGTCCGGTCGGCGGAAATAAAAATTTGCCTCGTTCCAATATTTTAGATTTGATACGCAACGACAATCTAGCTGACAATTTTGTTATAATATTTGATGATGCCGAGCGTACCGGAGAACAAAAGACAATTTCTCTTACGCAGAATTTACTCAAGGAAAAAGCCATAAACTTTACAACATATGAAAGATGCGGGATTAAAAGACAGCACATAATAACCAGTACTTCATACCATTTTACGAGATTTTTATGATGGTCTTAATCAACCGGCAATTTTTGAATGGTTGAAAAAATATCAACAATAAAGAATCTTACTTCAAGAACTTATTATTCTTCGGGAATCCGAACGGAACCAATTTACCGACTTGTGCTCGATGTCCGAGCCAAGTTATCAACTCTTTTTCGGTACTGATACCGCCGGAACGGTTATAGCTAAAACCTTCTTCTCCTTTAAAGAACTGAATATCGGAAATATTTCCGTCTTTGTATTTTTGCAGCAATACACCGTGTCCGCGCGCCATTGTCGGAATTTCTTCTGCCTTAAATACCAACAGTCTGCGATTTTCACCGACAATTGCCACATAATCTCCGGCCACCTTAAGACAGAACTTAATCACCTCGCCCTCAGCCACATTCATTATCTTTCGTCCGTTACGTGTCTGTGCCAAAATATGATTTTCATCTACAATAAATCCATATGCCTTATCCGACGCAATCAAATATTTGACTCCCGGCTCATATACAAACATTGCGGCAACATCATCATTTTGCGCCAAATCTATCATCAGCCGCACCGGTTGTCCGAAACCGCGACCAACTTAAAGAATTGGAAACACTGGCATTGAAGAATATGTAGTATATTACAAAAGTTATATATCTTTTTGGGAGCTTGTGATTACAACAAATTTTTTTAATATATGAGTAGACCTAAATTTTTATAAGGAACCACATATGAAACAAAATGAAAAAGGCCGGTCAATGGTTGAAATGCTTGGCGTTCTAGCAATCATTGGTGTTTTATCGGTAATGGGAATTGCCGGATATCAAAAAGCAATTTCTAAACATTATATCAATCAAACAATTCAACATATTACTGAAATGGTGCAAAATACGCGTATTGCAATGGGTGCACAAAAAAATTATTCTGGTTTAGGTGCCACTCAGGCTGATATTGTAAACGTTATGTTTACGGCAGATTTGGCTCCTAAAGATATGTTGGTGGTAGATGCTAATGGAGAATTTGTAAAGCCGTATATTTTTAAAAATAAATTTAAAGGCGGCGTTTCTATGCGTGCTGCAGATAAGGCTATTGAAGGTGATAAAATGGCGTTTATAATTCACTTTGACCAACTTCCGAAAGCGGCTTGTATAGATATATCTACAGCAGATTGGGGCGGAGCAAACGGTAACGGATATGTCGGTTTGGTTATCAATCAAACTATGCCGGAAGATTTACGAATTCCGACGTGCAAGCCATCAGCCATCGCCCAAAAAGGAAAAGCCACTTATTGTACCGGAAAAGGTCTGATGCCGGTAGCGGCAGCAACAAACGCTTGCTCTGACCAGAAAAACAATATGGTTGAGATAAAGTTTTATTAATCTGGCTTATTCACAAAAAATCCGTTTAAAGCATTAGGCCTTAAACGGATTTTTTTAATCAGCTACCGATTCAGAATACCATAATTTGGTTCGTAGCAGAAAATCAGCTCAGCCATATCTTGACTGCCATAAAATAGCATATAAGCAATAGCAGCGGCATCGAGCAAACGTCCATGTTTGTGGAAGATTGCATACTGATTCAAGTTCATTTCTTGTATAGAATATCATTATACATAACGTATTGAAATTGTACCATTATTTTATATTTTGTCAAGCGGTATATGTGTTATATTCTCATTGACAAAATATAATCGGTGTGTTATAAGCCTTTTATAAATATGTCTTACTTAAATATTTTTAGCTTATGAACATAGATTTCAATTCTCCTGATTGGGAAAATGCTCGAATTGTGTTTGATTTTTTCAAGCAACAATCAACTTGCTTTGATTCCGGCGGATTACTCAAAGTAGAACCAAAGTATGTGGTGGCTATTGATGATGATATGGCTTCGGCTTTTTATGCCGCTACTATTATGGAATACGCTAAGCGTCAATTTGGTAAATATCCGCGTATGCTTTGTGTCGGCGGGACAGGAATGTTTTCTAAGTACTTAAATCGGCTTAATGACGGCACAATACTGTCAGAAGGTATGCATTTACGCTTGACAGCTGTGCAGATAGGTAGTTCAGCTTATCCTATTTCGGTATTGGATTCAGGTACAAATATCTATGCCAATCTTAAAGAAATTATTGATTACCTTGCCGATAAAGACGACCTAGAAGCTCCGATTATATTTTGCCCTACTCAAAGGTTGAGTAAAAGATTGGAACGAATCGTTGCTTTTACAACCTATCAATTTCCGGGAACTTGTCCGCTGAATGCTTACTACTACGTTCCTGATGAAGAAATAAAAGATGTTTGTCAACTATATAACGGTAAAGCTCTGGCTTATGGGTTGCCTTTACTCTCTGAAGCGGCTGCCTTGTATGATAGAATCGGAACCGAACATTATGTCGGGAGATATATGGCAGAATATGATGCTATGATTCCCAAATTTGTGCATATTGCCGGTCAAAAACTGGTTGAAAAATATCCGTTACATGTATTCCGTTCCGTATTATCAGCTCCATTGCAATTTCTGAAAATTCGTTGGAATTTGCAAATGCGGCAAAAGGAAATAGTGCAAGATTTGGAGCATATGATTTCTTTGTGGAAACAGCAGATTTAATTGTTCGCTATTATTAAAATCAGTCCCCTTATCGATTTTATTTCGATGTGGGGATTTTTTTATTTGTAAATTGTAACAAAAAAAGAGCGTACAATTAATATACGCTCTCTTATCTTAAAAATAAAAATTATTTGCTGTTCGGGGTATTAACTTCTTTAACCGAAACGGACAAATCATCGGCAATACGCGCCGAACGACCGCGCAAAGCACGCAAGAAATACAACTTTGCACGACGAACCTTACCCACGCGTGATACTTCGATTTTTGCCACATTCGGAGAATACAGCGGGAACACACGCTCAACACCTTCACCAAACGAAATTTTACGCACGGTAAAAGATGAGTTCAAACCATCATTTTTACGCGCAATGCAAACGCCTTCATAAATTTGAATACGCTCTCTGTCGCCTTCTTTTACTTTGGTGTGAACACGCAAGGTATCACCCGGCTTAAAGGTCGGCATATTTTTACCTTCCATCAGCTTTTCAATTTGTTCTTTTTCAATATTTTCGATAATATTCATTTCAACATACCTTTTTTAAGTTAATTTGTTATTCCTATACACCATAATTTATTCTAAATCAAGTATTTTTTCGAATAAATCAGGGCGTCGTGTTCTTGTTATTTGAAGAGCCTGTTGTCTTTGCCACTTGGCAATATTTTCGTGATGACCGCTCATTAAGATATCCGGCACTTTGCGTCCCTTCCATTCAATCGGTCGCGTATACTGCGGATATTCCAGCAG
>DEST01000008.1 GCA_002361365.1 Alphaproteobacteria bacterium UBA3307 | reverse complement strand
TTTATTTAATTTTTATCAAAAAAATTTTTCTTTTGCATAATAACACTATTTATATCTGTTAAATCTTGATATTACATATTTTGTTTTATCCATTTTTAAATGTTTTGAATGTTAATATGTCTTAATTCTATCTTGACTTATAGTAAACTCTAAGAACTATCATTACGAAAAAATATAGGAGTTATCAATGAAAAATTTTATCGCTTTTATTACAGCTTTATTGTTATTTGGAGGTAATGCAATGGCTTCAGAAACTTTATCAATACAACAGCAAGCAATCGTTAAAGCGGCTGCTTTTGCTGCCATAGGTAATCAAAATAAACTAAAATCAGCACTGGCTGAAGGTTTGGATGCAGATATTACGCTAAATGATTTTAAAGAAATTTTGGTGCAAGCGTATGCTTATTGCGGATTTCCTCGTTCTATAAATGCCTTAACAACGTTGATGCAACTTGAAACAGAACGCGGTAATTCTGATGTACAGGGAAAATTACCAGCTTCCAAGCCGGAAGGAACTGCGCTTGAATATGGTGCAAAAAATCAGACTAAGTTAGTAGGAGCAGAAGTTAAAGGACAACTCTTTGAATTTGCGCCGGCGATTGATGAATATTTAAAAGCGCATCTGTTCGGAGATATTTTTTCCAGAGATAATATCGATTGGCAAACACGGGAATTAGCTACAATCGCTATGCTTGCCGCACGCGAAGGAGTAGATGATCAGCTACAAGCTCATATCAATATTGGTAAGTATAATGGTCTGACTGATGCACAAGTATCGCAGATTTTAGAAATTGTTTCTGCTGCTAAAGCTCAAGATGTTATTTTTGGGTTTGGAAAAGAAAATCCATACGGACAATATTTTATTGGCAAAAGTTATTTACAACCGATTACCACCGAAAATGGTGTGCCGATGTTTAATGTCAGCTTTGAACCACGCTGTCGCAATAATTGGCATATTCATCATAATGGCGGGCAGATTCTTTTGGTAACACAAGGACGCGGTTGGTATCAAGAATGGGGCAAACCGGCACGTGCACTCAAGGTAGGCGATGTGGTAAATATTCCGCCTGAAACTAAGCATTGGCATGGTGCAGCCAAAGATAGTTGGTTTACGCACATTGCCGTAGAAGTGCCAAGCAAAGACGGTTCAAACGAATGGTTGGAGCCGGTAACAGATGATGTATATGATAAGTTGGAATGGAAATAGTATAAATGGTGATGTGGTATATCATTATGTGGACAGCACTGGTGTTGACCGGTGCGGCGCTAGTTTATGTCAGCAATCGGGTATGTCAGTTTGAGTGCGTAAAACGGTTGACAGGAGATTCTGAAAAGCTCAAGTCAATGATTGGCGGAGGGACGGTTTTCGGACTGTTTGCCTTAGTTTGTATCGGACTTAATTTTATGAATGCGATTGTCTGCATTATTTATTTTGCTCTGAGTTGGCTGATTTGTGATGCGGTGTTTGCCGTGGTTGCAAAAATTCGCAAACAGAAATTTCTGCGCTATTATGCCGGTGCAGCGGCGATTTTTTTGAGTTTGTTCGCGTTGGCGATGGGGTGGTATTTGGACCATAATGTTTGGGCAACGCATTATGTGCTGAAAACATCTAAAAATGTGTCACCGCTTAGAATTGTGATGTTTGCCGATTCTCATACCGGTACAACTTTTCGGGCAGATGGGTTTGCAAGACATATAGATGCTATGCAAACATACAATCCGGATGTGGTGATTGTGGCCGGAGATTATGTGGATGACGGCACAACTCGTGAAGATATGATAGAAACCAGCAAAAAACTTGGTAAAATGCAAACAAAATATGGTGTTTATTTTGTATTCGGTAATCACGATAACGGTTATTATGGCGCGGCACATCGCGGGTTTAGCGGAGCTGAATTGATAGCGGAATTGGAAAAAAACGGTGTAAAAGTGTTGCGAGATGAAACAACGCTGATTGCAGATACTTATTATCTTATCGGGCGGCGTGATGCCTCGGTGGAAAGAGAGCAGGGCGGACATCGCTTGAATATGCAAGAGCTGACGCAAGATTTGGAGACTGATAAATATATGATTGTGGCTGACCATCAGCCGGCAGACTATGATAATCAGACCGCAGCTAAGGTTGATTTGGTGCTTTCAGGACATACGCACGGTGGGCAATTGTTTCCGTTCAATCAAGTTGGCAAATGGATAGGTGCAAATGATTTGGTGTATGGTCACGAAAAACGGCAGTATACGGATTTTGTTGTGACATCAGGGCTATCTAATTGGGCTATTAAATTTAAAACCGGTACAAAATCGGAATATGTAATTATTGATATTAAAAAAGCCGAATAATGACAGGTGTGTTTTAAAAAATATTTATCCGGCTTTATAGGTACGAACCATTTCGTCTTGTTCGAACAAATAAAGCAATGTGCGGATATTTTGCCCGCGTTCCGATTGCAAATTAGGGTCTTGGCGTAGTAATAATGCGGCATCTTTGCTTGCAGTCAGAAGCAAATCGCCGTGCACACTTAAATCAACCAGATGAAAGTTGCTGAAGCCGGATTGCCGTGTACCTAAAATTTCTCCGCCGCCGCGCAGTTTTAGGTCTTCTTCGGCAATTAAAAAGCCATCCTCGGTTGCTTTCATTGTATTGAGGCGTTCATGTGAAACAGCACTGAGCGGATATCCGTACATCAAAATACAACTGCCGGATTCCGAACCGCGTTTAATACGGCCACGGAGTTGGTGTAACTGTGCTAAACCAAAACGTTCTGCGTGCTCTACTATCATTATGGTTGCATTTGGTACATTAACTCCGACTTCAATTACGGTTGTAGAAACCAAAAGTTTGAGATGACCTTGTTTAAACTGCTCCATAATCGCGTCTTTTTCGGCATCCTTCATTTTGCCGTGCACCAGACCGACATCGGTGCCGAATATCTTTTGTAAACTATCAAAACGCTCAGTGGCGGCGGAAAGGTCGATTTTTTCGGATTCTTCCACCAACGGACATACCCAATACGCTTGTGTACCGGTCTGCAATTTTCGGACCAGAGCTTCGACCACATTATTGATTTTGCTAAGCGGCATAACAGTTGTTGCAACAGGTTTACGGCCGGCCGGCAACTCATCGATTTTAGAATATTCCATATCGCCGAATTGCGTCAATACAAGTGTGCGCGGAATTGGCGTTGCCGTCATCACCAGAACATCACACAGATTACCTTTTTGTGATAGGCTTAACCGCTGTTTGACACCAAAACGATGCTGTTCGTCAACAATCACATACGCCAAATCTTTGAAAATCACGTCATCGGTAAACAAAGCGTGCGTGCCGATAAGAATATTTATGTTGCCGTTAGCAAGTTCTTCCAATAAAATTTTGCGCGTTTTGCCTTTTACGTTACCGGTTAAAAGAGCTGTTTTGACACCTATTGCGGCACATAATTCGGATATTGTTTCGGCATGCTGCTGCGCCAAAATTTCGGTTGGTGCCATAATTGCTGCCTGATATCCGCACTCAACTGCATTCAACATTGTCATCAGAGCCACAATTGTTTTGCCGCTGCCAACGTCGCCTTGCAGCAAACGAGACATACGGTAATCGCAGAATAAATCACTCTCGATTTCAGCAATAACCCGCTGTTGAGCATTTGTCAGAGCAAACGGCAAAACAGCACTCAATTTTTCTTTTAAGGTGCCATTATTGACGAGTGAACGTCCTTTTTGTTTTTTAAGCCTGCCTCGCACAATTGCCAATGCAACTTGATTTGCAAGTAATTCGTCATACGCCAAACGCCGGCGTATTGGTGTATTTGGCTCAATATCGGCAAATATTTGCGGATGGTGCACTGCCCATAGAGCTTCTTTAAAACTGGGCCAATGCTGTTGAGTTAAAAAATGTTTGTCGAGCCATTCCGGCAAATCAGGTGTTCGGGCAAGTGCCTGTGATATTTGTTTATTCAGCATTTTGTTGGTGACACCGGCCGTCAGCGGATATACCGTTTCTATCAATGGCATTTGTTCTGCTTTGTCGGCATCAACCACATAATCGGGATGGCTCATTTGTAACAAGCCGTTAAAAATTTCTATTTTACCGCTGATAATTTTTTCCGCTCCGACCGGAAATTGTTTGGTTATATTGTCACCGAATACTTTAAAAAACACTAAAATAAGCTGCTCTGAGCCGTCTTCTACCACAATCCGATACGGATGTTTTTTTGTTCTGGGCGGGGCGTGCTCTATCACGCGAACTTTGCCGGTCCAAATTCTACCGTCAATCGCTTGACTGAGCGGCACATTGCATCTCCGGTCTATTATTCCGCTCGGCAAATGCCAAAGTAAATCAATCACTTTGCTGCCACAAAGATTGACCATCAGCTCATAATAGCGTTTACCAATACCAGTAAGTGTGTCAATAGAAGCAAAAAGCGGATACAAACTACTTGGGCGCATGTTGATTATTCTTCTTTTTTGTTGCGATTATATGCGTATTGTATATATTCAAATCAAGTTTGTAAATCAGAAAGAAAAAGATATGCAACAGGATTTTAACAATTTTATCGGCAAAAAAATTACTTCGGTCTGTGATGGTTATGAACCGTTTGTATTGGCGCGTATGTCGGCAAAAAAACGTCCCCTTTTATATATTGCATCAGATGGTAATTCTTTGGTGCAGACAGCGTCAATGTTACGTTTGATACAGCAGGATTTTGTCGTACTTGAATTTCCGGCGTGGGATACCGTACCGTATGACCGTGTTTCCCCTAATGCAAGCGTTGCCGCAAAGAGAATTGCCACTTTATCGCAATTGGTGTTTGGCGAATTTAAGCAACCGGTGGTGATTGTGACCAGCTTGGGGGCAGTGCTGCAAAAATTGCCTCCTTTAAAGATATTTCGCAATGCACAGAAAAAAATTTCGGTTGGCGGAAAATTAAATTTCGATAATTTTTTGCATTATCTATCCATTAACGGTTATACACGTGTTGAGCAGGTGATGGAACCGGGAGAATATGCAGTGCGCGGCGATATTACCGATATTTTTCCGAGCGGGGCTGAATATCCTTTGCGGATAGATTTGTTTGATGATGAAGTAGAGCGATTGCGCTTTTTTGACGCAGTTTCGCAACGCACAATCGGGGAACTTACAGAATACGATTTTCAAGTTGCGGGTGAAGTGGTTTTGGATACCAATACAATCCGCAATTTTCGCGAAAAATATCGAGAATTGTTTGGTGCTGACGGCACCAAAGATGAAATGTATGAAGCAATTTCAGAAGGACGCAAATATATTGGTATGGAAAATTGGTTGCCGCTGTTTTATACCGATACTTTACCAACGCTGTTTGATTACGTGCCTGATGCGGCAGTAGTTGTGGGACGCAATGTTGATGAAGCCCTTAAGTCAAAAATCGATGGTATCAATGATTATTACAGTGCACGTTTAGAGGCTTTGAATATGCGCAAAGGTAAACTTGAAGATGAAGCATATCGACCAATACCTCCTGAATTGCTATATTTAAGTGCCGATGAACTGGAGCAGAAATTGCAAAATAAAAAGGCTGCATTTTTCAGCGCACTTTCTGCACCCTCAGTAGCAGATACGCTTGATATGCAAACGATTCCAGGGCGGGATTTTGCTCACGCCAAAAATGTTAATGGTGCGGCGGTTTATGCCGAACTGAAAGACTATTTATATGAAAATGCCGGGCTTAAACGCATTGTTTGCTGTTATGCCGAAGGTTCGCGTGAGCGTTTGCTGAATTTGATGACCGAAAACGCAATTAAAGATGTTGTTATGGCATCAGATTGGCAACAGGCCTTAAAATTGTCATCGGC
>DEST01000075.1 GCA_002361365.1 Alphaproteobacteria bacterium UBA3307 | reverse complement strand
TTAATAAACTTATTTATTTTTTCCATTTTTAAAATCCTCAAAAATTTCATCAGCATATTTTACCAAAACATTCCATACAGGTACAGGAATAGTCATAGATTGATTACCAAAATTTTTGATAATTTGCTTTTTTTCTAATTGACGTAAAAATAAGCCTATTTTTTCTTTGGTATCAAAAGATTTTCTGTATAAATTATATGTAATTGCACCAAAAAAAGGCTCCATTTTATAAAAATAACTGTCGCTATTTATATCTATTGTAAGTTCATTGCCATTTTCATAGACACGATTATACAGAAAAGCTTTTTCTTCAGCTGTGCAGTTTTTTAATGTTTTTAAGATTGAAAAACTTCTTATCCAAGAAAAAAGAATACTCAATATTCTCCAAATCAATATAATAGAAGAAACAGTTGCTCCCACTAAAGCAACAAAAAACATAAAATCAAAGGAAAGCTTAAATGAGCCTATTTCCACAAAATCAAAATCACGATATTTACCAACAAAGCAAATGACTATGCATGTTATGGCAAATATGATTAAATTTTTCGTATTTTTTAGTAGTTCAAAAAATTTCATTTAGTCCTCTTTCTTCTCCAATTTTTTCTACAATCCAAGCTCCTGCAAGTATTTCTTCATCTTTTCTTGAGTATCTTTTAGCTGTAATTCCAAATCAGCAATATCTGCCTTAACCTTAGCTAGATCAACTTCTTCCTCTTCTTCAAAGGTATCTACATAGCGTGGAATATTGAGGTTAAAGTCATTTTCTTTAATCTCTTCAAAAGTGGCAAGATGCGAATATTTTTCAATCTCGCGACGGTTTTTGTAGGTTTCTACTATTTTCTTGATATGGTCTTCCGACAGCGAATTTTGATTTTTCCCAGGTACATATTCTTTGCTGGCATCTATAAACAAAACATCTTTGCGATTTTCGTTAACGCCACCTTTTTCGCGCGTTTTATCGAAGATTAACATAGCAACAGGAATACCGGTCGTTTGAAACAGACCATTTGGCAATCCAATAACGGCATCTAGAATATTCTCTTTAATAAAAGCTTCGCGTATTTTACCCTCAGAACTACCGCGGAACAAAACACCATGTGGAACAATTACCGCAACACGACCGACCAAAGGTTTAGCTGTGGCAATCATGTGCGAGATAAAAGCATAATCGCCTTTGCTTGCCGGTGGCATTCCGCGGTCAAAACGATGATAAACATCATTTTCTAAATGTTTCTCACCCCATTTATCAAGAGAAAACGGCGGATTGGCGACAACAATGTCAAACTGCATAAGATGATCATTTTCAACGAGCAACGGCGAATTTAACGTATCGCCCCATTCGATACGGGCGGAATCCTGACCATGCAAAAACATATTCATACGCGCCAAGTTATAGGTGGCACCGGTTTTTTCTTGTCCATAAAGTGCATAGTCTTGAGAGCCCTGTTTTTGAACTTCTTCACCGGCTAACAGTAACAAACCACCGGAACCACACGCCGGATCGCAAATTCTGTCACCTGGTTTCGGCATAGCGAGTTTTGCAAGCAAAGAAGAAAGAATTTTCGGTGTGAAGAACTCTCCCGCTTTCTTGCCAGCATCTGAGCCAAATCGCTCAATCATATACATGTACGCATTACCGAGCAAATCTCCTTCAACTTCTGCCAAATTAACCTTATTAAAATCCGTAATCATATCGCGGATCATTTTATTGCGCTGGCTGGTTTGACCTAAGATGGCTTGAGAATTGAAGTCAACCGTAAAAATGTCGTGAAGCAGAGTTGTATTAGCATCTTCAATCTTGTGCAAAGCGACATTTATCAGTTCGCCGATATTATCAGCATTTTGCTTGGCATAGATATCATAAAAGCTCGCACCTTCCGGCAAAATGAAGCGTGCATTTCTAAGACGAAGTGCGATACGCTCTTTATCATCTCCGTAGCGTTCTTTAAGTTTTTGAACTTCTGCCTGTTTGATATCACTGATATATTTGAAGAACAAAAAGGCTAAAATATAGTCTTTAAACACAGCCGCATCAACTGTCCCACGGGCGGAATCTGCCGCGCTCCATAACAATTTATTTAATTCATCTTGCGTAATTTTAGCCATTTTTTACTCCTTTATGGTCTGACTTAAGATAGAGTTTATAAGTTTTTTGCGATTTTGCTTTATTTTTTCCATTGTATCCACCTCTTTTTCATAAAGCTTAAAAAGCTCAACAATCTGCTTTTGCTTTTCAAGAGGGATGAGAGGAATATCTATTTGTGTGAGTTCCGAACGAATTATGGATGGAACGCCTGCAGAGTTTTGCCGTGCCGATAAAGCATTTTGCCCTTCAACCGAATTTAAGAATGTGGCAACATACTCCGGTAAGAAGCTCTTATTTTTTATCGTCATAATAAAAAATACCCCGGATGCTATACATTTCTCATTACTCTTAAATACCGATGCCTTATAGTTTCCTCTGTTTGAAAGCAAAACATCGTCAAGCCGTAAAAAATGAGAAGCTTTAATTTTTTTATCTGAAACGGATGAACAAGCCGATATATCACTTATATGAAGGTTAGAAATATTCTTAAATTGAATAACGGGTAATTCTCCTGAGATCGCCTTAGAAAGACCTTCCCGGAAACTATAACCAGCACGAATATCCACTATTTCCGCAAGTTTTACCATGTAATGCTCCTTTTGAATGTATTGAGTATTATCACATCAATTTTAAAATGTCAATATACAGTAATTAATTTTGTGTAATTTTATTAACATTTTTTTGCAGTAATTAAATTTGTGTTGATTTTTATTTTTTATTTGGGTATAAAAGTAGTGAGTTCGATTCGTTTTGAACTCACTAACCGACAAGCCATAAATTGACTTGCACTATTTCTTACAATTCTAGTAATAGTCATTTTTCTTGGTTTGTCAAATAAATTTTAACTTTAAGCCAAGGAGAAAAATATGGCTATTAATTACTCATTTTCAAATGAAATCCTGAACTATATTGGTTCAGATAACAAATCAAATTGGTACGTTGGTATTGCAACTTATCTTCGTGATCGTCTGTTTCAAGACCATTGTGTTGATGAACGTAATGGACAATGGATTTATAATACAAATCCGATGAGTGAAACGAATGCAAGAGATACCGAAAAATATCTTTTAGAAACTTATCCATTCCGGGGAGATGTAGGCGGTGGAGAACATCCACAATATGCTTATAAAATAACTCCATGGACTAAACAATAATGTTGGGCGGATTTTCCGCCCTTTCTTATATTTAATTTGGCTATTTATGGAATTTGCGAGCGAAAAATCTCGAGTGACTAGCCAAGTGACCAGCCGAAATTTTTCACATTTACTCAGAAGCCTTATGGGATAAGACTTTCCGCAAATGGGTGACCAGTAAACAAAAAGTCGTTTAACTAGATTTTCAACGCGGCTTGCGGCCCCGCATACGAAAAATTGCCAGGAAGGACCCGTTAAAATTTTCGCCGGCGATGAATATGTTGTATCAAAAGTTTTTTCTTTTTGACATCGCGCATTTTGTGATGATAATTAAAGCAACCGTTATTTTTTTGAGGAGATAAAAAATGCCGTACATTGAAGCAAAAATGAGTATTAAATTGGACGAGCGTCAGAAAGATGACCTGCAAAAAAAGCTGACCGGTGCCGTTTCGGCCGCGTTCGGTAAGCCGAAAGCCTATATAATGGCGAACATAGAGGACGATAAATCGTTATATATGGCGGAGCGGAAGCTCGAAAAGGGTGCTTACATCGCTATCCGACTGCTGGGTTTGGCATCTAAATCAGCATGTCAGGGCTTAACCAGCGAGATTTGCGATATTTTGCAAAGCGACTACGGAATTGACGGCGCAAATGTTTATGTAACCTATCATCCGGCCGACCTCTGGGGTTGGAACGGCGGAATGTTTTAAGCACAGTTTATAACCTGAAAAGGCGGTGGGGGGATGCCACCGCCTTTTGTGTTACCGGTTACATATACGTGCCGGTTTTAACGAGATGATGCAATGCGAAATGCCAGCCGTCCAATTTTCTGTATTTCCGGTCACACCAATCATGTCGCTCATAATAATCAAAGAAATGCTCCGGATTTACCTCCAGAGCTTTTTCCTTAATATACATTTCAACCTCCGCTCGGTCCGGCGGAAAGGTGTTAAAGTGATATTTTTTTGCCGGAGGCTCCGTTTGCCGAGCAAAAATAGCCCCTAAGCTCACAAAACCACCGTTGTCCGGATCCGAAAAACTTTGCCTGCGCGTATAATTTTCTTTCCTTTTAAAATTATTCCCTGGTTTATTTTCTTTAGTCGTGAGCGCCTGCGGTTCATCTTCAGGGCTGATGTCGGGCTCAGGTTGGGCGCTATTCTTATGCGACGCATTCGAAACCGTTGATATTTCAAATAGTTAGGCATTGAAATAAGTAGGGCGTTACCGAAACAAACGACACTTTATACTCGTCGAACAGTTCCATCATCTTGGAAAAATCAGTCAGCGAACGGGTTAGACGGTCGATTTTATAGACCACAATCATGTCGACTTTGCCGGCTTTAATATCTTCAAACAAGCGCTTGAGTGCCGGGCGATTCATATTGCCGCTGGAATAACCGCCGTCATCATAATGTTCCTCCAGCGCTTCCCAGCCTTGATGCACCTGTGACTTAACATAATTCAGTCCGGCTTCGCGTTGCGCCTCCAAGGTGTTAAACTCTTTTTCCAGTCCTTCGTCCGTCGATTTGCACGTATAAATTTTTCCAATTCATGGCATTCCTTTCTGTTGAACAATGAATGCTTGCTTTTCCTAAAAAATCAAGTCATTTCTTCAAGAAAAACAGGCATAAAAAAAGGCCCTCGGAATTGCTCCGAAGGCCGGTTAAAGTAGTCCGTTTAAAACGCAAAAAACGTGCCAAATTTGGTTTGCACACGTTTCTCCCGAATTATACCCAAAAAAGTAGTAAAAAACGGCAAAAATGTCCACCCCTAATTTGTATTGTACATATTTCTTGTGGGTAACTTTGTATGTTTTACACCTTTTAAGAGTATAAATAATTGATTTTAGAAGTTTTCATACTTCGCCACCGATTATACCGGAAAAGCTAACATAACCCTTGCGTTTTCGGGTATTACCACCTAATTAAAATAATATAAATCTTATTTTAGAAAAGGAGCAGAAATGGATTACAAAGAGATAATACCTTTTAAGACATTGCGCAAATTTGATGCAATGTGCCTGCATAATGCGTATTTGCACGAAAATAAAGAATTAAGACAACAGATTTTAAATTGGGCGGCGGATATGCTGAAAGAAGCAAGAGAACACTGGGGTGATATTCATGCGACAACGATTGATGCAGTAATTAAAACACATCATAGAGAAAAAGCCCATAAAGGTGCTGTTGTGCGTGATAAAAAATATGCAGAGTTCAGAGAGAAATTTGCGGAAATCCAAAAAGAAAAATATAAGGAAGCGCTACAAATCGGTATCAAACTGACGGCAAACAGTTTTGTAGAGTGGTTTTTAGCAAATAAAGCAAACGAAATGCAAATTTCTTATGTGGAACAGAATCAAAAAAACAAATTAAGA
>DEST01000041.1 GCA_002361365.1 Alphaproteobacteria bacterium UBA3307 | reverse complement strand
ACATTTATTTTGGTGCGGCTTATTATGCGGTGTAGGAATGTGGGCATCTTCCGCCTTAGAAGGCCTATTTATCGTTGCGATTATGCTATCGGTTTTAGCCGTGAATCGCATTTTTTATCAACACGACGGTAGAGAATTGCTATATTTTTCTTTAGGCCTGTTTTTGAGTACTACCATTGCTTGGTTGCTTAACCCGCCGTACCAAGGATATGCGATGCTTGATATTAACCGCCTATCCGTTATACATTCTACTCTTACGGCTTTGATTTTTTTATCTTTTCTGGTCTTAAAACACCTTAAAACCAATCGCAAGAGTGTTTTAATTGCTGCGTTTGGCTTTGCTGCCATAGTTTCCGGCTTTTTTATGTTGTTGATTTTCGGTTGCGAAAATATATTAGTTCCTATATATAATCAGACCGTGTTCGAAGTTTTCATTTTAAGAGTTGATGAAATGCAGCATCAGCCTTTGTTAGGATACGAAATTCCGGCATTCATAGTTGGTTTTGGGAGTATGTTATGGTTGTTGTTTCTCAGCAAATTACGTCAGTCTTATATCATCAATCTTTTGCTGTTTTTTATCCCGATATTTGTAATGGCACTGTTATGTCGTAGGTTTTTCACATATTATCTTGTAATTTTCGTGATTGTATATGGTCTGACACTGTTTATTTTGCTGTATAAAGCGCAACAAAATGATGCTTATAAATGGAAATCTCTTTTATACATTGTTGCCCTGATTTTTTATTTAGGTTCCTTTAGCTATAAACCGATACGGCATACTATACCACAAATTTATAATACAGTATTGACAGACTTATTTCGAGCGCCGGAGCTGGTATATTATCTGGATATCGATGCGGTCGGTGCGCCATATCACACCAACATTGAAGGTATTTCCGACAATCATACCATGTGGTTTACAACTGACGAAAATGAATTGAAAACGCTGTTAAAAAAACATAATGTACAGACCATCTATCTCCCCAAAATTGCCAGTTCGGCCTATTATGTCGAACCCTCAAAAAATACCGATAAGCTTTATGGTAAAGTTATATGCAATCAAAAGCTTTATCCGTGGCTTATAAAACAAGCAGAAAATTTATATTATATTGATTATACAAACTTTTGAGGCAATTATAATGAATTTTGACGTTGAGCTTTTTCTAAAATATTTGTTGCGGCAACTTCCTGTTTTTTATTTTTTTGCTCGTCAATCAAGCCGGAAAGTGTACGGTCGCGATTCTGTATAATCGAACGAATTTTATCACCCTCCGCCATATCCTTATTTTGGCGTTGAGTTTCCGTCCGTAACCGTAAATTTACGGTATTTTCATCTCGATTTATGCGCAAAGTATCTCTTTGCAATTCTTCTTTAAGTTTGGCACGAACGGTATCTTCAACATATATTTTATTTTTAAGTGTATCTTCTGCCTGTCGTTTTATACGATTATTTTCTTCATACACCTGCTGTTTGGGAACTTTGGGATAAATATTTCTAAAATTATGATGCCATTGAAAATACACCAAAAATACGGACGGAAAAGCCGCGATAAAGGTCTGGTCTATCATTCGGGTGCGAGTATTTTCATAAGCGTGAGCCGCAAGCAAACGTCTTGTATGTTCAATAAAGCGCTCCATTCGACGTTTTTTCTTGCTATCCGGACGTCCTAAGCGATATTCGCACATTTCTATCAACCTACTGATAATCGGGTCACTGTTACCCATCGCCAATTGGCGCAAAATTTTAAGCATTTTTTGCATATTGGCGCTTTTATTCCAAAAAGAACGAATGGTTTTGGCCGCAATACCTTCAAAGCCTAGAGCACGCAAATTTTCAAGCCCTCCGCAATCAGAGATGACTTCGCTGACAAACTCGTAAATAGCATCCCAATTCATTGTGCCGGTTGGTAAAATAAGCTCCCGGCAACGGCTATTATCAAGTTGTTCCAACATTTCTTTAACCAGAGGAAAATCAATTACCGGCACATTTTCTCCTTGCAATAACAAATAAATTTGCGACGAGGCCGTATCCATAATAAAATCTTTAATTTCCGCTGTTTCTTCAAATAAAAAAGCCTTTAAATACAAATAAGCATACGCAAATAGGCTGGAGTGTACAGCTCTGAGTATTCCGATTGTTTTAAGGGTTATTTTATATTTATCACGAAAGTCAATCAGTTGTTTCAAGCGTTCGTCACCGGAAAAATTTTCTCTGATATATTGATACCGAAAACCGAATTTGCGCATTTGTTCCGGATACATTTTTTTGAAATCAAGCGCCATTCCCCACTCGCGTACCATTGAATATATTGAAAATAGCGGGTCACGAGAATATCCGGTAATCACCGTTGCCACCACACCGTCATAGCCTAAGAAATATGGCTCCATATGAGAGCAATAAGCATTTTTTCTAAATTCGCTTTCAAGCATAAAAATATACCGTTCAACTTCTTCATCGGTCATATTCCACGAATTAAAGTCAGCTTCCAAATCGCGAGCAAGTTGCTTAAAATTGACCTGAGGTACAACTGTTTCACCATTATCAGTATATTCGGTTACATATTCATCATAATAGATGCTTTGAAAAGCGTATTCGTTGTCATCATAACAAGATTTAAAGTCGCACAAATCGTCGTACATAAATTCTTTGACTTCCGCCGCAAAAGCCGGCTTATACACCTGTGTTTTCAAATAGTGTATCGCATCATTTTCCAACTCTTCCAAGCTGTATTTCAAATCGGCAAAACGTAACATCGGCGTTATCCTCTTGATTATATTATGATAAACAAAATCATTTTTAAGTCAAGATGAAAAATATATGGCGCTAAAAAATCCGCGCCTTTGCGACGACGTTTACAAAAAAGGTACACAAGGAGAAAAATTACAAGCAGATGCCCTTTATCAGGATTTTATCTTCTTTCAAAAAGTTTTTCAATATCCACTAACCTAACCTTTACATAAGTCGGACGACCGTGATTACACTGTCCGGAATGCTCTGTTTTTTCCATATCACGCAAAAGTCGATTCATTTCTTCAATATTAAGCGCACGCCCTGCACGCACAGAACCATGACAGGCGATGGTGGCACAAATATGATGAATTTTATCGGTTAAAGCGTAAGCATTACCCCATTCGGAAATTTCCGCCGCCAAATCTTTAATCAGTTTTTGTATATCGGTATCCCCCAAAAGTGCCGGAATTTCACGCACCAAAATAGCAGATGCACCAAATTCTTCCACCACCAAACCAAGTTCAGCCAATGTTTTTGAATATTCCAAAATGTTTTCTTTATCCAAAGCTGATAAATCCACAATTTCCGGTATCAGAAGCATTTGCGCCGGAATACGCTCGTGCTTTGTTATACTTTGTTTAAGATGTTCCATTGTGATGCGTTCGTGTGCGGCGTGTTGGTCTACAATAATGATACTATCTTCAGTTTGTGAAATAATGTAGGTATTATGAAACTGCGCTTTGGCTAAACCTAACTCTCCTACTTGTTCCAAAGTTTGCGGCGAAGGTTCATCTGCCACTCGCACAGAAAATTCACGTTCAAGTTGTGGTAAGTTTACTTCCGGCATAGAACGGTGATGCGCCGGAGCGGTAGAGATAGGTCGTTGAAAATGCGGATACTCACGAGCGGAATCGTGCACAAGCAAATCACCAATTTTCGGAATTACTTTCATCCGCTCGGTTTCAGCCGTGATTTGCCGCATCAATAAATGTTCCAAACCTCCGGTATTTGCACTGTGCTGACTGCCAAAACTCAGCGCGTTGCGAATGGCACCAACCAACAGAGAGCGCACCGAGCCATTGTCATAAAAACGCACCTCGGCTTTGGTAGGATGCACATTCACATCAACATAACGCGGATTAACGTGAATAAAAATCGCACAAACCGGATAGCGTCCACTCATCATCATATCCTGATATGCACCTTTGATTGCACCTAAAATAAGCTTGTCACGCACCGGACGATTGTTCACAAACAAATATTCAGAAAGTGAATTAGCCTTGTGATAGGTCGGCAAACTCACAAA
The DNA here is from genome assembly GCA_002361365.1 of Alphaproteobacteria bacterium UBA3307. Taxonomy (GTDB): domain Bacteria; phylum Pseudomonadota; class Alphaproteobacteria; order RF32; family CAG-239; genus RUG410. The sequence continues at coordinate 2,977 of DEST01000041.1, read as the reverse complement.
GCCGCTGATATCACAAAACTCATTCTGCGCCGTAATCGGCACCGAATTTTCTTTGAACTCCGTTCCCATAACATCGGCAACTCGCTGCCGTCGAGCTTCTGGCACTGCACCATTACAATCATTCAGTGCTAATTTCTTGCGGCCGTCGGCGTAAAGATAAAATGCAATATGCGGATTGGCTAGCGCAATTCGTTGTAACATATCAACACATTGAGCAGTTTCGGAGGAATCGGCTTTTAAAAACTTAAGCCGTGCCGGTGTGGTATAAAATAAATCTCGCACTTCAATTCGTGTACCACTGCTGATTGCTGTCGGTTCTACTGCGCCTTTTTTTCCGCCTTCGACAGTTATTTTATAACCTTCCGCACTTCCCTTTTTACGTGAACTAATGCTTAACTTTGCTACTGAGCCGATTGACGGCAACGCTTCCCCTCTAAACCCCAAAAAATTAATCTGAAACAAATCTCCGTCCGGTAATTTTGAAGTTGCATGACGTTCTACGGCCAAAGAAAGTTCATCGGCTGTCATTCCAATACCGTCATCTGTTACGGAAAGCATATTTTTACCACCTCCGGTCAGTGATACTTCTATTTTATGAGCACCGGCATCAATCGCGTTTTCTACCAATTCTTTCAGCGCCGACGCCGGACGTTCTATCACTTCTCCAGCAGCGATTTGATTTACAAGATTTGACGGTAGTACACGAATGGTCATATTTTTCCTTTATTTACGAATGTTTTTGATATACTTAATCAATGCCGCAGTTGAGCTGTCGTGTTCAATATTATGCGCTGTTCCCTGCAATTCCGGCAAAATATTGAGGGCCAATTTTTTACCGAGTTCAACCCCAAACTGGTCAAACGCATTAACATTCCAAATCACGCTTTGCACAAAAACTTTATGTTCATACATCGCAACCAACATACCAAGCGTAAATGGGTCTACTTTTTTCAAAACAATCGTATTGGTCGGACGATTACCGGAAAAACTTTTATATTTTTTCATACGGTTGATTTCTGCCTGAGACTTGCCCGCCGCTTCCATTTCTGCAGCAGCTTCTTCCTCTGTTTTGCCGCGCATCAAAGCTTCACCTTGTGCTAAAACATTAGCCAACAGAATTTGATGATGCGCCCCGATTTCATTATGCGAAATTGCCGGCACTATCAAATCAATCGGCACAATTTCCGTTCCTTGATGCAAAAGTTGGAAAAAAGAGTGCTGAACATTGGTTCCTGCCCCACCGAACAATGCCGGCCCTGTTGCATAATCAACATATTTATTGTCAAGCGTCACTGATTTACCGTTGCTTTCCATATCCAACTGCTGCAAATATGCCGGTAAATATTGCAAATACTGGTCATACGGAATAACACCGTAGCGGTGCACACCGTAAAAGTTGTTATACCAGATTCCGATAAGTGCCAAAATCACCGGTATATTATGTTCAAATTCGGTATTTTTAAAATGTTCGTCCATCGTAAAAGCACCATCCAGTATACGCTCAAAATTTTTGTAACCGATAGCAATTGCAATAATCATCCCGATAGCCGACCACACAGAATAGCGACCACCGACAAAATCCCAAAAAGCGAACATATTGTCCGGATTGATACCGAATTTTTCAACTTCTTCTTTGTTGGTAGAAAGCGCAATAAAATGCTTAGCAACCGCATGTTCTCCCAAAGCATCGACCAGCCACTTACGGCAAGTGCGTGCGTTGGTCAGTGTTTCAATCGTTGTAAAAGTTTTTGAGGCCACAATAAATAAAGTTGTTTCCGGGTCTATTTTGTTCAAAACTTCAGCACAACCGGTACCGTCAATGTTGGATATAAAGTAGCAATTTATACCTTTTGCCCAATAATGACGCAAAGCCTCGCATACCATATACGGCCCCAAATCAGAACCGCCGATACCGATGTTGACAATGTTTGTCAGTTTTTTGCCGGTATAACCGGTAAAACGTCCCAAACGCACAGCTTCAGAAAAATCTTTTACCTTTTCAAGCGTAGCATTGATTTGCGGCATAACATCGCGTCCGTCCACATAAATCGGAGTATTGGCACGATTGCGCAAAGCAATATGCAATACGGCACGATTTTCGGTTGTATTGATTTTTTTGCCGCTAAACATATCATTTATTTTTTCCTTCAAACCGCGTTCACGTGCCAATCCAAACAATGCTTCCAACACCTTATCATCAATACGATTTTTAGAATAATCCACCAGCATTGTTTCCAATTGTTCTGCATAAAGTTCGCCGCGTTTTGGGTCCGTTGCGAATAAATCTTTCATTTGTGTATCTTTAAAATGCTTATAGATATTCTCTAAATTTTTCCACGCTTTGTTTTTTGTTCTACCGAACATTTTTTCTTTCCTCCTACTTTTCCGAATCTGTTTTCCCGACAATGACAAAATCAGGAACATCAGCAAAATATTTCCGTGCCGCCGAGTTGACTTCATTCAAAGTAACCGCACGCACATAATCATTACGTTTTTCTAAAAAATCCGCTCCTAAATCATATTGTTGCATAGCCACCAACATTTCAGCTATTCCGCCAGTAGAAGCAAAGCGTAGATTATGCGATGATATCAAAGCTTCTTTTGCCTGCTGCAATTCTGCCGGTGTAACACCAAAATGTGCCATTTTTTTCCATTCTTGCAATAATAAATTTTTAGCAATCTCAAAATTTTCCGGCGTTGCAGAATATGCTCCAGATAACAATGCCGCTGTCTTTTTAGATATCATATATGTATAAATTCCGTAAGTTAAACCTTCTTGTTCCCGTATAACTTTTGAAATGCGTGAATTTAGTCCGGAATCACCAAAAATATAATTTGCCAAATAAAGCGGATAAAAATCCTTGCTGTTACGATACGTGCCCTTAGTTACAAAACGTGTAATGGTTTGTGGTGCATCGTGCATTATACGATGCTCAGTACCATTGGTATTCAATTCAACTGTAGCAACTTGTGTTTG
>DEST01000022.1 GCA_002361365.1 Alphaproteobacteria bacterium UBA3307 | reverse complement strand
CCATTCTTTCGTGTCATCATATTAAAATGGCATATGAAGCCAAAAATTCCGGCAAAAGTCATGTTTATAAACTTGTTCCGTATGGTTTCTTATACGGACAGCGCGATCATTATTTGGTTGCCAAGCACAGTGACGGCTATGATAACGGCAAAGCGCACAATTTTTCGCTACAATGTATTAAAAGCGTCGAAATTCTGCCGGATATTTTTGACAGCTCCGAATTTGATTTGAATGAATATGCGCTTGAATCTTTCGGAGCTTTCCATGAAGAATCTTTTGATGTGGAATGGCTGTTTAGTGCCGATGTTGCCAATGAGGCCGAAAACTTTATTTTCCATCCGAAGCAAAAATTAACCCGCAATCCTGATGGCACGCTGACGGTTAAGTTCAGAGCCGGTGGCCACCGCGAAATGGATTGGTTCTTATACACATGGGGCGACGACGTCAAGGTCATCAAGCCCAAAGATTGGTATAAGAAGAAATAATGGCAAAATTATAAACCTTAACCTAAAAGTCCTTCGTTAATTAAAATAACCATAATTACCAAATAATCAATTTCTCCGTCTGCCTGATACAAATATGTTCCGGATCTGTAATCTGCAATATATTTACCGTTAATTTGATATAATATCCGGCCGCTTCGGTAATCTTCAATATAATTATCTCTGATTTCGTATAAAAATTGTCCGCTTCGGTAATCTTCTATGCGATTATCTTTGATTGCATAAAGTGTTATGCCGGTTTTATAGTTTTCAAAACGATTATCTTTCAGCTCATAAAGAGTTATACCCGTGCGATAATCCTGCACACGACCTGCAGATATAATATACAGCGTTTGTCCGGTATGGTAGTCATTTATTTTTACCTCGTTGCTACTACCGGCAGAAGCACCGCCTATGGCGCCTAAAATAACAAATACGGCTTTGATCACTTCGAACGGTAGTTTTACGATGAACCAAATAATCTTTTTCAGCGACATTGTTATTTTCCTTCGATAACTTCTTTAATTTGTTCATTCCGAGCATCTAAACGATTCATTATATTGCAGTAGAAGGTCCACCATTTTGCAACTTGTTTCTTTTCCTCATAATCACAAGGTAAAATTTCTTTTGGCCATCCTTTCTTTGGTAATGGTTCATCTCCGTTTTCACTCATTAAATCATAAACAGCAGAACAATCTTCGGTTACCCAATTATGTTTACCATCATAACTTTTATTTAAGCAGAAAAATTTTGCGTAATTTCCAAATGAACCAAACATTTCGAAATACTCTTTATCTTCTTTTGACATATCAAATAAAGGATTACTACCTGTAGGGAATCCGCTTTCATACATTCTTCTGATGCATTCGAGTGTTAAATCAAAACGGTCTTGAATTCTATCAGACATTCCTCGTGCCTGATTTATAGAGCAATCGTGTCGCGGAAACAGCATAAATCCACCGATTGTATTTGCTTGTTGTAAATAATTTTCTATAAATTTTTTGTAGTTTGTTTCTTTTACGTCTGAGCAAAATTCTGAATGTTTTTCACTAATCTCAATGCAATCTTTAATTTCTTTCATCAAATACCGCATATTTCCAAAAGTTCTGTGCCAATAAATACTCATAATGGAATCACTACCTAAAATTATTTTATCATCTTGTGTTACTATTTCACAGCGACATCTTCCATGGCGTTCAATATCTTTGAGAGGATTTTCGTCTTTATTATTCTTAAACTTTTTGTGTTGAATATTCCATACTCTAATATGTGCTTCGTACAAATTATAGCTGTTAACATCCGGATCGGGTAAAGCGTCATAACTGTTTTTATAGTTATAAATTTTAGGACAATCTTTTTCCCATACATCTACTCTTAATTTTGCAAAATTTTTCCAAAATCTATATCCGTCTTCATTTTTATATTTTCCAGAATCATCGGCAAAACATAATTTTATAAATTTTTCTGCTGGGCAATTTTCTACATCATTACTCATAGTTATAACTCCTTGTTACCAAAAACTTATTTTATTATTTTCCGCTTGTCAATACGGTTATTATCCATTTTTCTCTTTAAACAGCCCCAATTGCGTAGCATATGGTTTGTTTTTCTGTCGTTCCAGAAAGGCCGCTACTGCCGATTGAACCTTTTTGTCTTCCATCTCAATTTTGGCGCCGTAGGCTAACAGAAGGTCAATTATTTTATCTTTGGCTTTATATTTTACGGCACAACTTAACGGAGTTTCGCCTCGGTTATTTTTTACATTAACATCGGCACCGGCCTCCATTAGAGCCTTCGCTATACGAAAGTTGTTATTTTTAATAAACTCATATAGCACGGTGTTTTGATTTTCGTCCCTGACATTGATATCTGACACTAACGCTAAAAGGTTTGCTAATTTTGCTTTTCTCTGTTTGGCTGAAACAACATTTGATAACGTAGATAAAGATATCTTAAGTTTTATATCTTTTTGATTAATATCAGCCCCATGCCTGAGGCAAAACTTAATTCCCTTTATGCTATTAGCGCAAACAGCTTGTTCCAGTGCAGTGTGCCCTGTTTCATCCGGCTTATTAATATCCGCACAGTTGTGAAGCTTTTCTTCCCATCCGGCTATATCAAATTTTATTTTTCCCATTTTTCATCCTTTTATAAATTTCGTATGCGTACAAGGCATCAAGTAATGCGCCATTATAGGGAGAATGTTTAATTTTAATTTTTAGCCTATCTCTTAGGGCAAGCAAGCTATTTCTCTGTTCAGGAAATACTTTTCTTGCCATTTCCAAGGTATCGGTTACTTTGTTCGGAAGCTCAAAACCAACCTCATTATTGATAAAGTTCATGTCAAATTGCACATGATGCCCGATTATCTCTTTACCCTCAATAAAACGCAAAAATTCATCTTTATATGCCGCAAATGGCGGATAATTTTTCAAAAACTTATTATTTAAGCCGTGTATCGCCGTAACATCTCTTGATATCCGGCGCTCCGGATTGATATAGGCATGAAATACCGCGCCGGTTTGCACATCGTTCTCATCAATTTCAATAGCGGCAATTTCCACCAGTTTATGCCCATCTTTCGGAGAAAAACCGGTTGTTTCTGTGTTGATAATCACTTTTTTGCCAGCAGTCATTTTATTTTCTCCTCATAAAACCAAAGTTTCGGACAATCTTTCAGGTGTTCGGTATATTTCAAAGATGATGTGTTTGCTTGAATTTGCAAAACCGTATTGCCGGATGGATTAACAGCCTCAATATCTATCGGCTCCTTGTATCCGTTTACGGCTGACAGCTTGAAAGTCATATCCGCAGCGAGCAGAATGTCGGAAGAGTCCTTTTGCCAACAAATAACCGGAACGTTAAGTATTTGCGCCGCATCTTTAAGGATAAGCGTTGCTTCTTCTTCCGTAATATCATGCCGCAATTTATATATAGGTGTAATGATAGCCAACAGTTTTTTATCTTGCAAATGTTTGAATTTATCCATTCCCAACCACGCGGAAAGGCTTTTTTGCAGCAATTCTGCATCGTTGAAAAGTGATCCCCGCGGCAAAATACGATCTTTTGAAATTCTATCTTTAACCAACGCATTATCTGATGTGGCTGAATATTCATTAAAGATAGAACCCGTAAAATAATCAAAATTACGTTTTTGTAAAAGCAAAACATACCCGTCGTTACGGTCCAATATGCCTTGCATTAAACTGATAACAAACTGTTCTGTTTGCATGCAATTTCCCTGAATTGAGATTAAATCGCCGGAATTCAGGCAGTTTAGCTCATCCATAAATTTAAATCCGGTTTTTATCATTTTATTTTCTCCTCGTCGATTTCCATAACTTTGACGCCTTCGGAATTAAATAAATCCACTTTTCCGGCAGTATCTGAACGCACATAAACAAAGTTTTTATCAAATTTAATAATGTTTTTTCCCGCTCCCCATGCCGGACAGCGCACATAATTTCCATTGTCCGAAACAATCGCTATCGGACCTTGCAAAGTGTATGGAAAAGTCGTGATTTCTCCCGGAACAAACATATCTTTGAGAGTGTTAATTGTTTGCTCTCTCGTCCGTTTGGCAGAAATTGTTTTGAGTTGCCGGAGTAAACTTTTGGCTTGTCGCAATTGCTCATTAATCCGACCAAGAGTTTCCTTATCTTGTTCATTAATATGAAGAGCCGCAACATCGTCTTTAATTTGTTGAACCATCGGCATAAAATCATGATAAAAAGCCTTAGCCAATGAAGACATCGCCCCAATTTTCGCTTTAGATATTTCGTCTGTCATTGTCTTTCTCCGTATTTGGGTTAT
>DEST01000076.1 GCA_002361365.1 Alphaproteobacteria bacterium UBA3307 | reverse complement strand
GATGATGAATATTTTAAACGGCGGCAAACACGCTGATAATCCGATTGATATTCAAGAATTTATGATTATGCCGGTTTCCGCAACTTCGATTCGTGAAGCTATCCGTATGGGCGCGGAAATTTTCCAAACCTTGAAGAAAAACCTCAAGGCTGCCGGTCAAAATACCAATGTCGGCGATGAGGGTGGATTTGCTCCGAATTTGCAATCAGCTGATGAAGCTCTGACTTTTATTGTAAATGCAATTAAAGATGCCGGATATAAACCGGGCGAAGATGTTGTTCTGGCTCTTGATGCTGCATCTTCCGAATTTTATGAAAACGGCAAGTATGAAATGAAAGGCGAGGGTAAATCTTATACCAATGCGCAAATGGTGGAATATTACAAAGGATTGTGCGATAAATTCCCGATTTTCTCAATAGAAGACGGTATGGCTGAAGATGACTTTGAAGGTTGGAAATTATTGACTGATGCTTTGGGCGGCAAAATACAATTAGTTGGCGATGACTTGTTTGTTACCAATCCGGCTCGTTTGCAAATGGGATTTGACAAAGGTATTGCCAATTCGATTTTGATTAAGGTTAATCAAATCGGCACATTAACAGAAACTATGAAAGCGGTTGATATGGCTCAGCGTCATGGTTATACGGCTGTTTTATCCCACCGTTCCGGTGAAACCGAAGATACAACGATTGCCGATATTGCGGTTGCCACCAACTGCGGTCAAATCAAGACCGGTTCTATGTCGCGTACCGACCGTATGGCAAAATACAATCAGCTGATTCGTATTGAAGAAGAACTCGGCGATATGGCTGTTTATGCCGGTAAGTCAATTTTGAAGAATAAGTAGTTTAGTTGATTTATTGCTATAAGGCGTCGGTTTTCCGGCGCCTTTTTGCTATTATATTATAGAGATTAAACAATTTACAATTATAAAGAAAAGCGCCTAAATAATTTCAGACGCTTTATAACAGGATTTATATTGTTGTGGTCTTAAAAGAATTTCCACGAAACGGTATTTTCCGGCAAACTGCAAGCGTTTGATGCTTCCATAATTGATAAATTTCGACCTACGACACAGCAACTCTTATCATTGCAAGCCGTTGATGCATTTTTACCGATAATAACTCCGGACATTCCGGCAGCGTTATTGATGCAAACTCCGACCAAACCTGCCGACATACCGGCTCCCCAGTCTTGAGTAGCCAATTCGATACAAGAATCTTGCGGAATCCCTTTGTAGGTGATAACAAAAGCCTTATTATCATCAGAAGCTCTTTTGCCGGAATTAGACATTTCCACGGATTGAGCATAAATACTTTCTAATCCATTTACTGCACCACTACTATCAACTGTCAGCATATCTTCCGGTACCAAATGCCCTTTTTGAATCAGCTTATAATTGGTTTTATCATCTTTGGTCAAAGAAGCGTAATCACTGTGTCCGGCAAACAAAGCACGGGTACTGGCTACAATTTGCGTAATTTGATCAATGGTTTTATTTATTTTATGTTTGCTCATTGCTTTAGAATAACCGGCTAAACCACCAACAGATAAAACCCCGATAATGGCTAACACCCCAAGCATTTCAATCATTGAACGACCGGATTCGTTTGTATTCATAATTTTTCTCCTTATCAATTTTTTTTGCACTATACCGCAAATTTACTTTTGCGTCAATTATGAAAAACGATATATCCGACGAACTGTTATCACTCAAAAAAAGGAAGGGAAATAATTTCGCTTCCTTTTTTGCTTTTTCTACGCAACGGGTACTAACCGATAAATTTGTCTTTTTACAAGTTTGATAAAGTCTGCAACCACCTGCGAAGTATCAAATTCTCGTAAATCAGCCTCTAAATCAAGAAGTTGTGCCAAACTGAATTGCCGGAGATAAAACTCGACTTTTGCCGGATTCTCTTGCATCAGCTGAAAAAAATTGACTGGTTCTTTGTGGCGATGCCTAAGCTCGGTTTCAACTTGTTCCAACGCTTTTCTAACTGCTTGCTGTTCTTTGTCGTTAAACAGTGCAAAAAATTCCTTGTCATCACGGCACACAGTAAGAGCAGACCAAAATTCCGAGAGATCCTCAAGCGAAAACTTGCCGAGCTCACCGATTTCAACAACGGCAACCAACAACATAATCTCTATTTTGTGCATAATTATATAGAATTAAATATTTAACTTATGGGAACATTATATCTGATTAGTTCACAAATAACAAGTTTAAAATAGCTTGCCATTTTCTAAGCGAAAAAATTGCGCGTCATTACGCAAAATATCAAAGTTTTGCAGTCCGGTAGAAGTTATCCACGCTTGTAGATTAAGAGCGCGAATTTTATCTAAAAGAGCGTCGCGCTTTTGGTCATCTAGATGAGTTGTTACTTCATCAAGCAGTAAAATCGGTGCAAAACCTTTATACAATATCTGGCATTTTGTTTGCGCTAAAATAATGCTGACCAAAAGAGCTTTCTGTTCTCCGGTTGAACACATTTCCGCCGGCATATTTTTCTTTTGAAAATAAACCTTAAAATCAGTCCGATTAACCCCATCCACATAGTCATTATACAAAATATTACGCCGCTGTTTTGCCAAGTGTGATGCGTAAAAATCTTCAGTTTGCAAAGCCGGCTCAGTGTCTAACATCTTTTCAACGGTGCCATCAAGTTCTAGCCGTACATTAGGAAAAACATCGTCAGGTTCTTGTTCCACAAATGTGTTTAAGCGGGCAATTTGTTCACGACGTGCGGCAGCAATTGCAACCCCGAGCGAGGCCATATCCGCCTCAATGGATTCGAGCCAACGGATATCATTGTTGCCGGATTTTATAAGAGTTATCCATTGTTTATATAAATGTTCAAAATTTGCCGTACGTTTAGCGTGTTCCAAATCAAACGCATAAACCAAACGGTCCAGAAAACTACGACGCGGTTGTGTGCCACCCAAAAAAAGCCTATCCATCTGCGGGGTTATCCAAATGGCCGAAATATATTTACCCAGTTCTCCTTGTTGAGTGATTTTTTGTTGGTCAAGCTTAACGATTCGTCGGTCATAACTATGGGTATCATCAGTTTCTTCTTTGAAAAAGCTTTGCATCGCCGTGCCGATGGTATGCTCTTCGCCATTTTTAATAATATCTGCCGCAACACTCCAGCCCGCAAAATCGGATTCTTCTTCATTTTGTCGTCGGATTCGTTTGATGTCTGATAGTTTTGCTCCACGTAATCCGCGCCCCGGAGTTAAAAAGGATATTGCCTCTAAGATATTCGTTTTGCCTGAGCCATTCTCTCCGGTAATTACAATCGGAGAAATTGCGGATTCGATACGCAAATTTTTATAATTTCTAAAGTCAGATAAAGTCAGGCGCACAACACCTGACTTTAAATCCGTAAATTCTCTGAGTTTAGAACTGAGCGTGCTCAATTTATACCCTCATCGGCATTAAAACATAAATAGCACTGGAATCAGATGTATCATGAATCACAGATGGCGACGAGCTATCCTTAAAGCTAAAGCGAGCAGTATCTCCCTTGATTTCAGATAAAATATCCAATAAATAACGGAAATTATAACCGATTTCGAGCGATTCGCTATCATATACAGCTTCAATTTCTTCAATGGCGCTACTGCCTAAATCCGGACTGGACGTTGTTAGAATAACGTGATTTTTATTGGCAATCACCTTTATTGCGCGTGTTCTTTCAGCCACTACTGATACGCGGTCAACTGCGGTTGCCAATGACTTTACGCCAACTTCCAAAATTTTGTTATTATCTGTTGGGATAACTCGTTCATAGTCAGGGTACGTTCCATCAATCAGCTTAGAAGCGAGCGTGATATCTTCCAACGAAAAACGAACTTTGCTGTCGGATAGGGCTATTTTAACAGTTTCAGCTGCCGAGTCATCAAGCAATTTCCGAATTTCCGCAACAGTTTTGCGCGGCAAAATTACACCTTGCATATTTTCTGCGCCTTGCGGTAACGGACTTTCCACACAGGCCAAACGATGTCCATCGGTTGCTACAATCCGCAAAACTTTGGTCTCTCCCTCATCTTTAGGATGAATATATAAACCATTGAGATAATAGCGAGTTTCTTCAGTAGAAGCCGCAAATTGCGTGCGATCAATCACATCTTTAAGCTCATCACGCTTCATTTCAAAATTGGTCGGAAGCGTATCCGCCGAAATTGCCGGAAAATCTTCCACTCCGATGGTAGGCAGCGAAAATTCCGAACGCCCGGAAGCTATTTTGAGCAAATCCTTTTCGTCAGGATAGGTCAGCTCCACCTCCGCGCCATCGGCAAGTTTACGTACAATGTCATACATCATATGTGCCGGTGCTGTTATTGCGCCGTTTTCTAAAATTTTGGCATCGATAACCTCGGTAATTTCCGTATCCATATCGGTAGCTTTGAAACTGATACCGTTACTGTCAGCCTCAATTCGCACATTGGACAACACCGGTACGGTATTGCGCTTTTCTACAATATTTTGTACGTGTCCCAAAGTTTTTAATAATACAGCTTTTTCTATTATAAATTTCATTGCTTTTCCCTCAATATTATTGTTAAGCCTAACATAGCAAAATAACATTTAAAGCAGAAGTTTAAAAAAGATTCTTCAACAGTTTTTTTAACTTTCCAAAGCACGACGCAACGCTTCTATACTTTCTGTCATTGAAACATCTTCAAGCAAAAGTTCTTCAACTTTGCGTACAGCGTGCATAACCGTAGTGTGGTCGCGGTCAAACTTGCGACCGATTTCCGGCAACGAACGTGAGGTTAGCTGTTTTGCTAAATACATTGCAATTTGTCGTGGTCTGGCAACATTGCGTGCCCGACGAGATGATTGCATCTCTTTGACCGAAATATTAAAGTATTCCGCCACTTTTTTCTGAATTTCATCAATTGTGGTTTTGCGGTCAATGGAGCGCAGCATATCCTTCAAAACATCTTGTGTCATATCCAATGTGATTTCATGACCTGATAACAATTGAGAATGTGCGGCGATTCGCTTAAGAGAACCCTCTAACTCTCTAATACTGGAAGAAATTTTTTGCGCCAAAAATTCTGCAACATTATCCGGCAAAGTTATACCTATTTGCTGAGCTTTTTTATGTAAAATTCCAAGACGCAAATCATAGTCAGCCGGCATAATATCTGCCACCAATCCGCTGTTCAAACGTGATTTGAGGCGATTTTCTATTCCATCTAAATCATTAGGTGATTTGTCGGCGGAAAGAATAATTTGTTTGCCGCTTTCTATAAGTGAATTAAAGGTATAGAAAAATTCATCTTGTGTTTTGGTTTTATTGGCTAAAAATTGAACATCATCAATCATCAAAACATCTACAGTGCGGAATTGTTCCTTAAATGAATCGGTATCTTTATAGCGCAAAGCATTAACAAACTTGTACAAAAACTGCTCGGCGGAAATATAAACTACCGTACGATTAGGGTCCGCTTTTTTAATATATTGTGCAATAGCGTGCATCAGGTGTGTTTTACCTAAACCGACTCCGGAATATAAAAACAACGGATTAAACGGAATTGTTTTGGATTCGGCAACCTTACGTGCAGCGGCATAGGCAAATTCATTGGTTTTGCCTACCACAAAATTGTCAAACGTATAGGCCGGATTAAGCTTAGATGCCAACGCTTCTCCTTCATTATAAGAATTAGCCACTTCATAAAGTTTTTGCGGAGTCGGCGTAGATTTAATCCGCCAAATTAAGGAATTATCACCGCTGCGCAAGTTTGATGACATATCCGGCGCAGAAGAAATATTTTTAACTACAAAATTAACTTTTTTTATTTCCGGATTTTTACGCTCCCAAATACGATGGATTCTATCCGAATAATGCGTAATTACCCAATTTTTCATAAATGCCGTCGGTGCCCCGATATTCATAACGCCGTTATCAAATGAGGCAACACTTAGAGGCTTGAGCCAACTGTCAAATGCAGTTTGCCCAAATTCCATTTTCAATTGTCCACAAACTTCTTCCCATTGATCATTTATCGAGATGTTTTCTTTACATATTGCTTCTTCAGCCATTTTTACCGTCCCTAAAAATCAATTAACTAAAATAAAACAAATACCGCGGAGTTTCCTTCGCAACCTTTATTTTCTGATTGCTTGACGTCTTATTATTATATGCATCAAACAACGGAACAAATAAAAGCCATTTGCTTTGCCCAAAATCCGCAACTTTAACTTTGGAGTTATATAACATTGCACAATAAACAATCTATACAATATTATAAATAACTAGACAAAATTAAAGCCACTCGTTTCGTCCAAAATCGGGAATCACAATTTTTATTTGCATATATCCCGAATGAGAATGTAAATAAATTGTTAACAGAAAAAAATGTAATTTCAAGAGAACATTTAGCGAACATTTAAATTAAATATCTTGACAAGGTTTTTTTAAACTTTTGCGGTATAACTGCTTGATTTGCAACAAAAAAACGCAAATCGAATCCATTCGGAATCAATTTGCGCCATAAAACGATTCTCTGCAAAAATTAGAGAGCTTTGATTTTTTGTGCTAAACGAGAAATCGTACGCGAAGCAGTATTCTTTTTGAATACGCCCTTTTGAGCTGCACGAGCCATTTCGCTTTCAGCTGTCTTAAAAGCAACAGTTGCGCCTTCTTTATCGTTGGCGGCAACCAATGCCAAAACCTTTTTTACAAAAGTTCTGACGCGACTTCTGCGAGCACCGTTAATCTGCGCGCGCTTATTGTTATGTACAATTCTTGTTTTTGCCGATTTATGATTGGCCATATTTTTCTTCCTATTTAAAAATTGTTAATATAAAATTCACTCTGGTAAACGTTATAACCACGAGAAATACATAAAGTCAACTAATTTTTTATAAATTTTGCGATAATTTGCTGCATTAAGTTAATTTTTTCTTATTTTTGCAATGTCGGACAATAAAAAGTAGAGCGTCCGCCTTGTTCTATTTTGCGGATTCCTCCGGTTTTTTCAAAGTTGCACACACAATGAGGGCAACGTTGTCCTGTTTTACCGTAAACGCAGTGTTGTTGCTGAAAATAGCCGATATCTCCGTCCGGACGTTTGTAGTCATGAATAGTGGAGCCACCGGCTTTGATTGCTTGTTCTAGCACGATTCGCGTTTGTTTTATAATATCATCCGCTTCATTTTGGCAGATGGATTCGCTTGGCCGGTCCGGACGGATTCGCGCCCGATAAAGAATCTCTGAAGCATAAATATTACCGATTCCCGCAATAATTTCTTGATTGAGTAATGATAATTTAATAGCACACTTGCGTTTTTTAAGAGCATTCAGTAAAGATTGCGGTGTCAGATTCACATCCCACGGGTCAAATCCAATGTTTTTAAAACAATGATGTTGCGTCAATTTAGCGGATTCGCAGAGTAAAACCAGCCCGAAACGGCGTGCATCATTATAATAAATCACGCCTTTGTCGGTTTCAATAATAACATGGTCGTGCTTTTCACTCTTTATCGGATTCGTATGTTCAATCCGGATTTTTCCGCTCATACCGAAATGCCAGATAATCGTCAGACCGTTATCCAAATCCATCAGCATATATTTGGCAACGCGCCGCAATTTAATGATTTTGGCACCGCGGATTCGCTCGGCAAAATC
>DEST01000035.1 GCA_002361365.1 Alphaproteobacteria bacterium UBA3307 | reverse complement strand
TAAAGTCGGCCTTTCCATTTTTACATTCATCGGAAATTATCGAGATTTTGCGCGAAACTGCCAATACCAATGGTATCGGCTATGACAGCGCAAACCATGCCGATACAATCTATGGTGCCGGATTGCTTGATTTAGGTAAGGCCACAAGCTATTATATTCCGCCGACATCGGCTGACGGCAGCACAATGAGTATGGCCACATTATCCGGTACCACCACAGATTCGGCTTATGTCAATTTAAGCAACACCAATCTTACCGTGTCACCGCAAATGTCGGATGCTTTACTGGCGGCATTACCGTCTACATTTACGATATTTGATAAATATAAACGTCCGTTTGAGGTAAATACCTCGCGTTATATATCAGTAACTCACGCCGGTTATAAAGCCCTTAAAAACGATGTGGCTTACATTGTACCAAATACTAAAATAAAAGAAACTCGTGACGGTAACTTGACTTTTGCTTATGCACAAGGAGCGCTGAATTCGGCTAATGGGTTCGGATTTGCGGATACCAGCTATAAAATAGGTAAAATAGAGAGCGGATTTTATTTGAGTGAAAATACGCGCTATAAAACACGAGATAGTAAACATGCAGATTTAAGTAATCCGTTTATGT
Organism: Alphaproteobacteria bacterium UBA3307; assembly: GCA_002361365.1. Lineage (GTDB taxonomy): Bacteria > Pseudomonadota > Alphaproteobacteria > RF32 > CAG-239 > RUG410. The sequence continues at coordinate 5,363 of DEST01000035.1, read as the reverse complement.
CGTTTACTTCGGCATATGGTGCGCATATCGGCTACCAACTAAACCCGAAATATGGCTTTAAGTTGCAAGCAGTCAGCGGTCGCAACGGCCTTTACGGCGGGGATAAAGACTTTAATGACCGAACGTTTAAGAAGTCGGCTTATGCGGTAGATGGCGAGCTGAATTTTAAGGCGGGTAAACATCTTGATATGTCGATAGTATCCGGTATGCTGTATGAAGATGAGGCCTTGCTCGGATTAACCGGAAGCGGTGCGTTTGGTTTGCCGCAAAGCCGGACGTATTTTACGGGGATTACGGCGCAGTATAAAGCCACCTCAAAGCTGAGTTTAAGTGGCAGTTATTATCAGGGATATACTCAAGCGGCGGCGTTTAATTCAAATATGCTGCACACGAGTGCGTTAATCAGCAGCAGTTTTGCGCTGGATGCAAATTATAAATTGAACAAGACGACAGATTTCGGGTTGAGGTTAAGTTCTCCGCTGAGAGTTGAACACGGCAAACTGCGTGTAGATATGGCGAGCGGACGAGATTATTATTCGGACACGGTGTATCGCAATCAGTATTCGGCGAGTCTGAAACCGCAAAAGCGAGAGTATAAATTAGCGGTTTACGGCAATAAAGAAGTGACGGAAAATTTGAGCGTCAGCAGTGAGTTGGGTGTGCGTTTTAATCCGGAGCATCGCGCCGGAGCCAATGATTACCGCGCTCTATTCGGTTTTGCTTGGAACTTTTAATTTGGGAAGAGTGAATGAATAATAATCTGTTTAGAGACACGCGTTTTGTACCGCTGTTGATTGTGCAATTTTTCGGAGCCTTAAATGATAATTTGTTCAAAAATACTTTGCTGACGTTTGTTGCATTCAAGGTTGCGGCAAACACTCAAGTGGCAAGTGTATATTCCAATATAATTGCCGGAATGTTTATTTTGCCTTATTTTTTATTTTCGGCACTGGCTGGACTGATTGCCGATAAATATAATCGGGCGTTTTTGGTACGCATTTTGAAAATTACCGAACTTTGTTTAATGCTTGGAGCAGGCGCGTTATTTTTAACACAAAGTATCTCTCTGTTAATAATATTGCTGTTTTTAATGGGAGCGCAATCCACCTTTTTCGGACCGATAAAATATGCGCTTTTGCCACAACTTTTGCGCACGGAAGAACTGGTCGCCGGCAATGCATATGTTGAAGGAAGTACCTATATTTCGATTATTCTAGGCACTATTCTGGGAACGGTTCTATCCGTAAATGCCGGCATTTTTTTGTTGATACTGTGCTCTGTTATCGGAATACTTGCCGCATACAAAATACCAAACACAGAAGGTGTTAATAATAATCTGCATATAAATCTTAATTTATTAAAACAGCTCCGAGACAATCTGCGGCTGATAAAATCTCGAGTCATTATTTTCAGAGCCATTCTCGGAGCTACATGGTTTTGGATGGTCGGTGCATTTTATGCCACCAACATTTTTCCGCTTTGCGGTAAATATTTTAATACCGAACCTTTGGTTGTAACTGTATATTTGATTTTGTTTGCTTGCGGAGTCGGGGCCGGCTCCCTGTTTTGTAACAAACTGCTTAAAGGTCGAGTTTCTGTTTTGTATGTACCGTTAAGTGCCATCGGATTAAGTATGTGCACATTGACAATATACCTTTTAAGCTACGGTTACACAACACCTACAGATATTATTCCGGCAACAGAATTTTTAAGGACAATACGAGGTTTGATTTTGGCGTTGTTTATGTTTGCTCTGGCTTTTTTTGGCGGAATGTATGTGGTGCCGCTGAATGCGCTGATGCAAAAACGTGCGCCTAAAAATTATGTAGCCTCAATTATTGCGGGAAATAATATCATCAATTCCCTCGGAATGGTTTTTGTGGCAGTTATATCCACCATTTTACTCGGCATAGGTTTAGATATTACTGAATTATTTTTAATGACAGCACTGACAAGTTTTGCCCTGACAATTTATATCTGTCGATTGTTGCCGGATTCGTTGATACGCTCACTGTTTTATATCGTTTTAGGTTTACTATTTAAAGTTAAAGTTAAAGGCTTGAAAAATCTGGAAAATTCCGGTTCAAGAACTCTAATTATAGCCAATCATATATCACTGTTGGACGGATTACTTGCTGCCGTATATTTGCCGCGCAAGCTGACATTTGCCATTGATAGCGCTTGGGAGAGAAAATGGTTTGTGCGTATGTTTAGCGGGTTAGTTAATTTTTGCCCGCTGAATCCGACAAATCCCCTTGCAATTCGCTCACTGATTGACGTAATCAACCAAGGGCAAACGGTTATGATTTTTCCGGAAGGCAGAATCAGTGTAACCGGCTCTCTGATGAAAATATATGAAGGCACAGGTGTGGTCGCAGAAAAATCAGGGGCAAATATCTTGCCATTGAGAATTAACGGCCCGCAATATTCCAAATTTTCATATATCAAAAATATAGTAAATGCCAAGATGTTTCCTCAAATACAATTGACTATCTTGCCACCTTGTAAAATAAATCTGCAAAATAAAAACCTGAGCGGACGTGAGCGGCGACAGGCTGCTGCTTTATGCTTGCACGATATTATGGCTGAGATGATTTATGATACAACCAATATAGAAATGCCGTTGTTTAACGCCTTTTTGAGAGCTGAAAAAATTTATGGCAGTAATCATAAAATAGCAACAGATATTGGTAAAAAAACACTAAATTACAAACAATTGCTGCAAAAAATTTATGTATTGGGACGAGTATATGAACGAATTTTTGCTACTGAAAAATATGTTGGTGTATTGTTGCCTAACAGTTTAGCCGGATTAGTAAGTTTTTTAGCATTGCACTGTGTTGGTAAAATACCGGTAATGCTTAATTTTTCTCTAGGAGACCGACAATTTACGTCGTGTCTTAAAACAGTAGGATTGAAAAAAGTTATAACAGCTCACCAATTTATAACAGCCGGAAAATTGCAGCGTCTGGAAGATTGTATTGATAACACCGGAGCCGAAAAAATCTGCTTAGAAGACTTGGTTTCTCAAGTTTCTGCAGCCGATAAACTAATTGGTCTGGCTCGCTATTTTACACGACGTAAAGCAACGGCAAAATCTTCGGATACCGCTGTTATTTTGTACACATCAGGCTCTGAAGGATTGCCTAAAGCGGTGTTGTTGTCGCATCGCAATTTGCTGGCAAACACATTGCAAATACATTTGGCTGTTCCGTTTAATTCCTGCGACGTGATTTTAAATGCACTGCCTATGTTTCATTCTTTTGGATTGACTGTCGGCACTTTGCTCCCGATGCTATATGGCGTTAAAACATATTTATACCCCTCTCCTCTGCATTACCGAATTGTACCGGAAATTGCGTATGATATTCAAGCAACCGCTATTTTAGGAACAGATACGTTTTTATATGGGTATGGCCGACGTGCGCATCCATACGACTTTTTTTCAATCCGTTTTGCCGTTGTCGGCGGAGAAAAACTTAAAAAACGTACGGCTGAAATGTGGTACAAAAAATTTGGTGTACGCATCTTTGAAGGTTATGGCACAACCGAAACTGCACCGGTTTTGGCAGTTAATACCCCCATATTTTATAAAGAAAATACAGTAGGACGCGTACTGACACGCATTAATACGCGCTTAGAAAATGTTGACGGCGTTACCGATGGAGGTAAACTGTTGGTCAAAGGTGATAACATAATGCAGGGATATATGCGTGCGGATAACCCTAAAGTGTTAGAAAAAACCGATATATGGTATGATACGGGTGATATCGTCAGATTTGATGATGAAGGATTTATGAGTATCTGTGGACGCATCAAAAGATTTGCCAAAATCGGCGGAGAAATGATTTCTCTTAGTGCAGTTGAGCAATTGCTTGAGCAACTCTATCCGGAAGCAAAGCAAGGTATCATTGCAATAGAAGACGAGAAAAAAGGCGAAAAATTGGTGTTGATAACTTCTGATGACAAGGCAAACGTGGCAACGATAAAAAAATATTTTCAAACTCAAGGTATTAGCGAACTGTGGATTCCGCGAGAAATTGTTTATGACCTGCATCCACCACTTTTAGGCAGTGGAAAATTTGATTATGTTTCCGCAACCAAATTATATGTTGACAATAATATTTAATATTATTTTAAAGTTGTATTTTGTTGTGTATACACCTAAAATAATCATTGAAGTTAAACTTTAGTTTGCATATATATTTTTCAGAAGCATAAAAATAATACCTATTGATTTATAATTTTTATGCAGTCAGATATTTTATTATACGGACTATGTGCATCAAATGATGTCATAGTCTTTTTTAATGGAGAAACAGATATGCAAATTGACTTACCAGACACAGCAATATCAACATATAAAGAACATTACATCAACAAAGTTGTCGGCGAGCGAATGCGGGTACGACGCATATTACTCAATTGTACACAACAACAACTTGCTGACTTGATGGGAATGAACTTTCAGCAAATCATCAAATATGAAAATGGAAGCAAATGCCTCAGTGTAAGTCGTTTATGGGATATTTCTCAAATTTTAAAAGTTCCGATGTCTTATTTTTTTGATGATATACCTCCGCAAAACAGATCTTTGTTATTGTCGGAAAACAGTGAAAACAAAGGCGTAAAATTAAGCGACCCGATGACAAGACCGGAAGCAATGCAGCTTGTGCACAATTATTATCAAATACCCAACCGAGAAATAGCTCATCAGATTTTTAATTTGGTGGATAATATTGTTCATCCAAAATCAAAAAAATATAAATAATAGTCCCTATTCTTCTATCTGATGCTCATCAAGCGAATATCCGGTAGCGCGAATAGTGCGAATATAATCAGGTCCAAATTCATTAAGAGCTTTGCGCAAACGCCGAATATGTACATCTACCGTTCGCGGTTCTACATAAATACTTTGCCCCCAAACGGCTTTTAACACATCATCACGCGAAAAGACCTGATGCGGATTGGTAATCAACAATTGTAATATACGAAATTCGGTGGGACCCAGTTGCACATAATTTTCTCCGCGAAAAACCTTTTTTTCCACCGTTTTAAGCACAATATCCTGAAAAATGTATTCTTTTTTGATGCTGGATACAACATTGCCGACACGACGTAAATTAGTTTGAATCCGCGCCAACAGTTCAGGCACCGAAAAAGGTTTGGTTACATAATCATCAGCACCGGCGGAAAGTCCGGCCACTTTATCTTCTTCTTGCCCTTTTGCTGTCAACATAATAATCGGAATATTTTTCCATTCCGGATTGTTGCGAATAATTTTACATAATTCCAAACCGGAAATTTCCGGTAACATCCAATCTAACAAAATCAGTGATGGTGAATTTTTTTCAATAGCCGCC
>DEST01000112.1 GCA_002361365.1 Alphaproteobacteria bacterium UBA3307 | reverse complement strand
ATAACGGAAAAATGGACCTTACCGAAGCCGATGGTTTGGCAGATTTGATTGAAGCGGAAACTAAAATTCAGCAAAAAACAGCGCTCAGACAAATGGGCGGTTCGCTTCTTAATCTGTATGAAACGTGGCGTGGTGAGCTTGTGGACCTGTTGGCGTATATTGAAGCATATATTGATTTTCCGGACGAAGAAATCCCACAAGACACTGTTTTTAAAATCGAAAACAGTGTATTTAAACTGGTGAAAAATATCAAATCACATTTGTCTGTCAATAAAATTGAAGAACGTTTGCGCGATGGTTTTCAGGTGGTTATATCCGGACCTACAAATGCCGGAAAATCCAGTTTGATTAACGCTATTGCCAAGCGTAATGTGGCGATTGTTTCCGATATTGCTGGTACTACCAGAGATGTTATAGAAACCTATATTGATTTAAAGGGGTATCCGGTTATATTTTCTGATACGGCAGGACTGCGTGAATCAAATGATGAAATCGAAAAAATAGGTATTACTTTGGCGCGTGAAAAGATTGCTGCTGCTGATTATAATATCTTTTTGTTTGACGCCGAAAATACTGAACCTGATATATTTGATGAATATATCACCTCCTCTGCTGATTATATGTTGGTGGCAAACAAGGCTGATAAGATTTCTGCTGAGCGCAAAAAGGAACTGTCTGAAAAAGGTTGTATGTTGATTTCTGCTAAAAATAATGAAAATATTGTCGCAATAACAGACTATTTAGCGAGACATTTTGAATCTCTTTATGAACAGGGAGCTGTACAGTTGATGACAAGGCATCGCTATAAAGAAGCTTTGCTTGAATGTTTGCAGAATTTAGAGCGGTTTAATTTACAAAAAGAGATAGAATTGTCGGCTGAAGATATTCGTTTGGCTTGCCGGGCTATTGGCAAAATTACCGGTAGGGTTGAAGTTGATGATATACTTGATAAAATATTTAGCAACTTTTGTATTGGAAAATAACACTGTATTTAAATAATTTGAATCATTTTCTTAAGATGATTCTCTAAGATTTTGAAACGATTCGATAAAACATTGTATTCTGAACGGTGTTTTTAAATGAAAATTGCAATTTTTAAAAGCAAAAAGCAAAAGGTCAAGTTTGTGTCAATCAAAAATATTTATGAAAATAATTTGCTTTTTGCAGTGAGTTGTTTTATGTTAGGCGCAAATTATGAGGCAAAAAAAGATGAATAAAGAATTTGATGTAATTGTAGTGGGTGGCGGTCATGCCGGTTGTGAGGCAGCGGCGGCGGCTGCGCGGATGGGTTCTAAAACCTTGCTTATTACGCATAAGATAGGTAAAATCGGCGAAATGTCGTGCAATCCGGCTATCGGCGGTTTGGGCAAGGGGCATCTTGTTCGTGAAATTGATGCTCTGGATGGGCTAATGGCGCGGGTTATTGATAAAGCAGGTATTCAATTCCGTATGCTGAATCTTTCCAAAGGTCCGGCGGTACGCGGTCCGCGTGCCCAAGCAGATAGAGAACTTTATAAAAAATATATGCTTAAAGAGCTGAAAAATACAGAAAATTTACAAATATTGGAGGCCGCTGTTGAAGGTTTGCTGATTAAAGACGGCAAAATATATGGCGTAACATTATATGACGGTGCGCAAATAGATGCAAAAGCCGTGGTTTTAACTACCGGCACTTTTTTAAATGGGATAATGTTTACCGGCCATCAAGCAACTGAAGGAGGTCGGATAGAAGATGTTTCTTGCAAAGGAATAACACCGTATTTAAAGCAAGCCGGATTGACACTCGGGCGTCTTAAAACAGGAACGCCTGCCAGATTGAACGGAAAAACGATAGGTTGGGATATTTTGGAAAAACAGGCCGGTGACGAAAATCCGCAAGCTTTTTCTTTTTTGACCGAACAAATCACGAATAAACAAATTGATTGCGGCATTACTTACACAAATGAATCAACACATAAAATTATTCGCGAAAACTTTTCAAAATGCGCACTTTTTTCCGGATTGATTACCGGCAGAGGTCCGCGTTATTGTCCGAGTATAGAAGATAAACTTGTACGCTTTGCCGACCGGACTGCACACCAGATTTTTTTGGAACCGGAAGGCTATGATACAGATGTGGTTTATCCTAACGGCATTTCTACATCTTTGCCGGCAGATGTGCAAGACGCATTTATTCATACCATGAAAGGCTTGGAAAATGTTGAAATTTTGCGTTATGCATACGCAATTGAATACGATTATGTGGATCCGCGAGAATTGGACCATTGTTTGCAAACTAAAAAAGTATCAGGCTTATATTTAGCCGGTCAAATCAACGGCACTACCGGATATGAAGAAGCTGCGGCACAAGGATTGCTTGCCGGAGTTAATGCTGCGCTAAAAGCAGAAGATAAAAACAGGGAATTCTATATTGACCGCAGTCAAGGATATATTGGAGTTATGGTCGATGATTTAATAACGAAAGGTGTCGATGAACCATATCGAATGTTTACATCACGTTCCGAATATCGTTTGCTGTTGCGTGCCGATAATGCTGATATGCGCCTGACTGAACTTGGATATGAAATCGGTTGTGTGAGCCACAATAGATACAGTGTATTTAAAACCAAAAAGGCTGAAATAGAGCATTTTAATGCTTATTGTGAAAACACTTTTGTGCCATTTTCAGAAATTGAAAAACAAGGGCTAAGCGTTAAAAAGAATGGCAAAAAAACACTTAAAGATGTGATGAGCTACCCTAATGTTTCACGTGAAACAATGATTAATATTGATTCAAAAATCAAGAACATAAATGAAAAAGTTTACGAACAGGTTGAAATTGATGCAAAATATTCGGGTTATTTAAAACGTGAATACGAAGATGTTGCAGTATTTAAGAAAGACGAAAATTTAAAAATCCGCGATGATATTGATTATGCCAAAATTGGCGGATTATCTAATGAAATGGTACAACGTTTTTCAACGGTTCGACCAAAAACCATCGGTGAGGCATCACGCATCACAGGTGTAACTCCGGCCGCTGTAACCGCTTTGTTGGGATATATTAAAAATGTTTAATACACAGACATACTCATATCATACACACACAAATTTTTCGGATGGACATTGCTCCGTTGCAGAAATGATTAAGCGTGCAAAACAAATCGGCTACACTCAAATGGGGATAAGCGACCATCTGATTGTGCATAAAAATATGCGCCGAAATCAGAGTTGGCAATTTCTGCGTGAAAAAGACGCAATACATGTTTATAACAACAGCTTTTCTGATATATTGGAACGTTTTAAGCGTCATTGTGCAGAAATTCGCCGTTTGGCAAAAGTTGAAAACTTTAAGGTTTATATCGGCTTTGAAGTTGACTATTTTCCCTATAATGGTTGGGAGGAAGAGCTAAAATGGTTCTTGTCGCAACTTGATTATGATTATTTGCATACCGGTAATCACTTTTTTTGTGAAGAAAACTGCGAAAATATTATCAATATGGCATTTTTTAAGCAAATTTGCACAGATACCGAACGATATAAGGAATATGTGCAACGTCATTTTGCGATAATGCGGCAAGCTGTTGAATCCGGATTGTTCAAATTTTTAGCGCATTTGGATTATGTGCGCCGTTATGGGAATGATATCTGCGGAGCTGATGATTATTTGCCTGAAAAGATGTTGGTGCTTGATGCTTTGCAAAAAAATAATACAGCGATGGAAATCAGCACCAAAGGATTGCGCAAAATAGGCGATTTTTACCCGAGCGCTACTGTTTTACAAGAGGCTGCAAAGCGCAACCTAACAGTTGTTATCAGTGATGACGCACACAAAACGGAAGAGCTTGGAATGGATTTTACCAAAGCCGAGGATATAATTAAAAAATACGGATTTAGTAAGCGGCTAAAATTTTAAGAGGTATAGACATTCATCATTATGAATCACACACTAAAAAGTTTAGTTTAAAAATCCCCTTTGAAAATCTTTTTTTCAGAAGGGTGATTTTTTTTCAATTCCTCTTTACAGGGTGTAGCTCAATATTATGGGTTATTGCATTATTTGAATATTGAGTTTTTGCCTTAAATCTTATCTTTTTGTCTGGCATTGGAAACAAATGAAGCAAAAACTCCCCTGCAATCTTCGCCAGAACCTGTTTCAATAATACGTTTTCCATCATTTTTCTCATATTGAAAATATGGCAAATCTTTATTGGTATCTAACTGTTCTTTATATCCATACGCGTTTTCTATGTTTTGTGATATTATTTCTAATTTCTTGTCTATTTCCATCATTTCCGGCGTTACAATCGGCTTAAAACTCTCATGATAATATTTTTGTTTTTCATCAATTTCTCGTTTTAAAGTTTCACCGCGAATATTATTCATCGTTGCTGCATAATCTCTGGCTGTGGCACCATTTTTGTCTGCAAAATGAGTATCAACATCGATTTTAATAAAATATCTTGCAATTTGATATGCTTCTTCAGAGGGGTCTTTTACCATTTGCAGAAGATGTTTTCCGGAAACATTTGCACCCTTGTTAATAGCCCTTTCTACTCCTTTAAAATCTTTATTTTTAATCGCTTGAGCAAGCATTTCATTGGCAGAAATGATAAGATTTTGTTTTTGCTTTTCAAGTTTCATCTCTTCTATTCTCAGTTTTTTCAGAGTTGAGGTATCTGCTTTTTTTTCGGCGTAAAATTGACCATCATCGGTGTTTACATAGATGGAATCAGCGTCAGGATGCTTTTTTTCCCATGTTTCTGCTTTTTGTTTGTCCTTAACGGCAGAAACTGCTGTTACGCCGCCGATTCCTAATGATGCAATAGCACCTCCGATGATAAATTTTTTTACCTTGTTCCATGCACTCATAGTTTCCTCCTTGTTTGTCTTTATATCTTCATTCTAGCTTACGCTGGACAAAAATCAAGTGTTTTACTAAAAAATAAATATTTCCAATAACAGGTGTTGGCAAAAATTTTTAGTCTGATAATCGTTATATTTTGTTGCAAAAAATAAAGAATCGCGCATAATGCACTACAGAGGGTAAAATGGATATTACACAAGAATTGCAAAAATATGATGTTTCACGTGAAACAATAGAGAAGCTGAGAGCATTTGTCTCGTTGTTGCAAGAATGGAACACAAAAATGAATCTGGTTAGTAAAAATTCGCTAACCGAGGTATGGTTACGGCATATTTTGGATTCTTTGCAATTGATACAATATATTCCGGCAAACACGGAATTGTTGCTTGATATCGGTAGTGGTGCAGGATTTCCGGCTGTGGTATTGGCGATTGTTATGCAAGAAAAAATGCCGAATGCAAAATGGATTTTGGTTGAAAGTATTACTAAAAAAACGGTGTATTTAAACGATGTAAGTGCAAAATTAGGATTAAAAAATGTGCAAATCGAAAATATTCGTGTTGAAAATTTAAAGTTAAGGAATATCAATGTGGTAACAGCACGTGCAGTTGCGGCGTTAGATGTGTTGTGCGGTTATGCAAGCAGTATGAGCGGTAAGAATACAAAATGTCTGTTTCTAAAAGGCAAAACATATCAAGAGGAACTGCAAAAAGCGCGTGAAAAATGGCTGTTTGATTGTATAACACATCAAAATATCTACAGTGATGACGGAGTTTTATTGGAAATCAGTAAGTTAAGGAAACGCAAATGAAAATAATATCTATTGCAAATCGTAAAGGCGGTGTCGGCAAAACAACCACAACTATCAATATTGCAACGGCTTTGTCGGCCATAAATAAAAAAGTATTGGTGATAGATTTTGACCCGCAGGGCAATGCTACGACTTCTCTCGGTATTGAAAAAAAGAAAGGTCAGTTTTCATCTTATAATATTTTGACCGGCAGTTGCAAAGCGGCAGAAGCAATTGTGCCGACAAATTTGCCGCATTTTGATTTGATTCCGTCATCTCCGGATTTGGCGGCAGCAGAAATCGAATTGGTTGATTTGCCGGAGCGGGAATTTGTACTTAAAAAAGCGCTTAAAGATTTGTTGACAGAATATGACTATGTTTTGATTGACTGTCCGCCGTCACTGAATTTAATTACTATCAATGCTCTTGTAAGCGCCAATTCGGTCATTGTGCCGTTGCAATGCGAATTTTTGGCATTGGAAGGTTTGGCTGATTTAATTAAGAATATTAACGCCATAAAACGTAACTTTAATCCGAGTTTGGCACTGCAAGGAATTATCCTGACAATGTTCAGCCGTCAAAATAATTTAAGTAAGATGATTGAAGCCGATGTGCGTAAATATTTTGGCGATAAAGTGTATCAAACAGTTATTCCGCGGTGTGTGCGTATTGCCGAAGCGCCTTCATTCGGTAAGCCGATTTTGGTTTATGATTTTAAGAGCACCGGTGCACAAGCCTATTTGCAATTGGCTAAAGAATTTTTACAACGTGAAAAGGAAGTATAAATGAACGCAAGCAATAAAAAATTCGGATTGGGTAAAGGAATCGGCGCTTTGCTGGGAGAAGATGCCGATGTGTTGTTTGATAATAAAAATGCGGAAATCTCTGTAAAAAACACTGTATTTAAAGATAATGAAAGCAATGATATAAACATAGATGAAATTTCGCCATGCACTTTTCAGCCACGCACGATGTTTGATGAAGAAAGTTTGCAAGCTCTGGCGGCTTCCATTAAGGAAAAAGGGATTCTGCAACCATTGTTGGTACGAAAACTCGGCAACAAGTACGAAATTGTTGCCGGAGAACGTCGGTGGCGTGCCGCTCGTTTGGCCGGTTTACAAACTGTTCCGGTAATGATTAAGGAACTGTCAGACCAAGAAACGCTTGAAATTGCTCTAATAGAAAATTTGCAGCGTGAAAATCTTTCCGCTATCGAAGAAGCAGAAGGTTTGAATCGTCTTATGCGGGAATATGACTATACGCAAGATGTTTTAGGCAAGGTAATAGGCAAATCGCGCAGCTATATTGCCAACAGCCTGAGACTTTTAACATTGCCGTCGGAAGTTCAAAAAATGATAAGTGAAAATAAACTTTCGGCAGGCCACGCCAGAACGTTGGTCGGTTTACCAAATGCATTACAAATCGCCAAAAAAGTTATTGCTAAAGGATTAAGTGTGCGTCAAACCGAGCAACTTATTGCCGGTCTGAAAAACAAAAATACTGGCTCCGAACCAAAGAGTGTCGACTTTGATTTGCAAAAAATTATGTCTGACTTAGAAAAAAGATTAAGCCTAAAAGTCAAAATAAATACTGGAAAAAACGGAAAAGGGAGTGTAACATTAAAATATAATAATCCGGCAGAGCTGAGCTCTATTTTGGATTTATTGGAACAACGTTAATTTAATTCAGAACTTATAAAGGAGAATAAAAATGCCTACAATCTTGGAAATGATGCTGGAAAATTGCAAAAAAGCCGGATATCACCCAACTCAAAATATCGAAAAAATCGCAAAAGCCAAAAATATGATGTTTGGTGAAGGAGAATGGCGCCGCTGTCCGTGTGATGGTCAAAACGAGAAAAGGTACTGTATTTCGGAATTGTGCCGGAGCGATATTGAGCGTGATGGTATTTGCCATTGCCGCTGCTATCAAAAAGCATCAGGTGATAATCAATAATTTATATTTTGCGCCAAAACAAATAGTTAAGGCTGTAAATCATAAATGCGTGACCCTAAGTTTATACATTTGAGAGTCCACACGGCGTATTCGCTATCACTAGGGGCGATTCCGGTGCCGAAGTTGGTCAAGAAACTGCACGAGCTTGATGTTCCGGCGTGCGCTATAACTGACCGCGGTAATTTGTTTGGCGGTAAGGCATTTTCAGCCGCCGCAGCCGAAAACGGAATAAAGCCGATTCTCGGAGCAGAGCTTAGTCTGCATAATGATGATTCGGAAAATTTAAGCCTTTCAAAAGGAGATGAACTTGAGCCGCAACGCATAATCTTATTGGTCAAAAATGCTCAAGGTTATGCCTCGCTGATGAAACTGTTTAGACTGTATTACCTTGACAATACTACGCACAGCATTTACCCACAAATTAAAATGGCGGATTTGCAAATTTATAATGAGGGACTTATTTGCCTAACCGGTGGGTATGAAGGGCCGTTGGGAAAGCTTATTTTACAAAATCGCAAAAATGATGCCGAGCAAAAACTGCTTGCTTTACAAAAAATATTCGGTGACCGTCTGTATATGGAACTTTCACGTGTTGGTTATGAAGAAGAACAAATAACCGAGCCGATATTTTTAGAGTTGGCGTACAAACATAATGTGCCTTTGGTTGCTACCAATGATGTTTTTTTCTTTGATGAAAGTATGTATGAGGCGCATGATGCACTGATTTGCATTGCTGCCGGCGAATATGTAGCTAATGAAAATCGGCGCAAATATCTGCCGACCAATTGTTGGCGCAGTGAGCAAGAAATGCTTGAGTTATTCAAGGATATTCCAGAAGCGCTTGAAAATACGGTAAAAATTGCCGAACGGTGCAATTATCTTTCTAAAAAAGTGCAACCATTGTTGCCGATTTTTGTATGCCCTGATGGCAAAACACAAGACGAATTTATTACCGAAGAGGCGTATAAAGGTTTGCACGAACGGATGAAAGCACAGGTTTACACACCGCAAACCACATCGGAAGAACGCGCTGAAATTGATGCAAAATATTATGCACGGCTTGAGTATGAATTAAGTGTTATCAAAAAAATGGGCTTCCCCGGATATTTTTTGATAGTGTCAGATTTTATCCGTTGGTCAAAAACACACGGAGTGCCAATTGGTCCGGGACGTGGTTCCGGCGCTGGTTCAATTGTGGCGTGGTCGCTTAAAATTACGGATTTAGACCCGATTCGTTTGGATTTGCTGTTTGAGCGATTCCTAAATCCTGAACGCGTTAATATGCCGGATTTTGATGTTGATTTATGTCAGGAAAATCGGCATAAAACTATAGAATATGTACAAGAAAAATACGGCCGTGAAAAAGTAGCGCAAATCATAACATACGGCAAATTGCAATCAAAAGCCGTGATTCGTGATGTTGCGCGTGTGCTGCAAATGCCGTACAGTCAAGCCGACCGAATTTCAAAGTTGATACCACCTGGAGCCGGTGGCAAAAATCCGACATTGCCGGAATCTTTAGAAATGGTGCCTGAGTTACGTGAAATGCGTGATAATGACCCGCAAATCAATAAATTGTTTGAAATAGCCATTCAACTTGAAGGATTATATCGCAACTCAGGTATGCACGCTGCCGGAGTGGTAATCGGTGACCGTCCGCTTGATGAGTTGGTGCCGCTATATAAAGACCCGCGTGCCGATATGCCGGTTACGCAATACGATATGAAGTTTGTTGAAGAAACCGGACTGATAAAGTTTGACTTTTTAGGGCTTAAAACTTTGACGGTAATTGAGCGAGCCGTCGAATGGGTTAAAAAAATTCACGGCATTGAGTTGCAAATGGCAGAAGTTCCACTCGATGACAAATCGACATATTTGCTGATGCAAGAAGGAAAAACCGGTGCGGTGTTTCAGTTTGAATCGGCCGGTATGCGCGATGTGATGAAACAAATTAAGCCTGACCGATTTGAAGATTTAATCGCCGTGATTTCGCTGTATCGTCCGGGACCAATGGCAAATATTCCGACTTTTATAAATCGCAAACACGGCATTGAGCCTATAGAATATCTGCATCCTGATTTAGCTCCGATTCTTGATGAAACCTACGGGATTATGGTGTATCAGGAACAAGTTATGAAAATAGCACAGGTTCTGGGCGGCTATACTTTGGGCGGCGCAGATAAATTGCGTAAGGTGATGGGTAAAAAAATGGTGGCGGAAATTCCGCATCAACGCGAAATGTTTATGAGCGGTGCTTCACAAAAGGGCATAAAACCTGAGATATCCGGCGCAATTTTTGATCAAATGGCCAAGTTTGCCGAATATGGATTTAATAAATCACATGCGGCGGCATACTCGTTAATATCATATCAAACAGCGTATTTAAAAGCACATTATCCGGTGGAGTTTATGTGTGCGGTAATGGATTTTGATATTACCAATACAGATAAAATAGCACTTTATACCGATGAAGTTCATAAACTTGGATTTAAAGTTTTAAAACCGGATATAAACTATTCCGATGCAATGTTTAAGGTAGAAAACGGAAATATTCGCTTTGCTCTTGCCGGTGTCAAGGGCGTGGGAGAAGCCAATATGAATGCCATTGTTGCCGAACGGGAGAAGAACGGTGTATTTAAAAGTCTTTCAGACTTTATCCATCGGATAGATATTAAGCAAATTAACCGTAAACAATTAGAACAACTGATTAAAGCCGGTGCTTTTGATAGCCTAGAAAAAAATCGCGGCAAGCTGTATTTAAATATAGACAATATATTACGCCATATTGCATCGGCGTGCGAACTTAAAAACAGTGCTCAGACTTCATTGTTCGGTGTTGATGAACTAAACGCCGAAGTCAAACTTGATGCTAGGGCCAACTGGTCGGAGTTGGAAGCATTGCAATATGAAGCAGAAGCAATTGGTTTTTATCTTTCGGCGCACCCGCTTGATGTGTATAAGGATAGCGTCGAGCGTTTAGGTATAAAACCATATTCTGAGGCAATAAAAGGCCTAAAAAAAGGTGATAAGGCTGTAGTCAATTTGGCCGGTTGTGTGCAAGGGTATCAGAAAAAATTCGGCAAAACCAGCGGCAAAGAATATGGTATTATAAGGCTTTCGGACGCAACATCAGCATTTGACGGTTTTGTATTTGGTAAAGCTCTACCTGAGGCAAAAGCGGCAGTTGAATCCGGAGTACCATTGTTTTTAAAAGCCAAAATAGAAAAAAACGATGATGATACTCCGCCACGTTTGACGTTTGATGCTGTTAAAACGCTTGATGCCGAAATAACGGAAAATTCAAAAGGATTGATGATAGAAATTACGGATGTGGCTGCTGTCAGACCGATTCGGGAAATACTTTCGCATGAACATTACGGACCAAATAAAATATTTCTAAAACCGCTGTTGGCGGATTGGGAAGTTCGTATTTGCCTCAAGGGAACATATGCTTTGGACAATGGCAGTCTGATGACACGGATTCGCAATATACAGGGTGTTTCAGTGGTAAAGGAGCTGTAAAAATGAAAAAAACAAAAAAATATGGAGCTTTGGGGTTGCTTAATCGCTGGATTGACTTAATTCCGCAAATATTTATAAAATGGCGATTGTTTGTTGATTATGCCGCAATTTTTACGTTTTTAAGTATATTGCTTAATCGTTGGACCTATGCTTGTCACGATAATTTAGACGGTTATTGGTGCTACTGGTATTCCGGAAATGTTTGGGCGTCAATAGGCGCGGCGGCATTGTTTTTAATAATGGCAATATATTTGTTGGGTGCGTTTTGTGTCGATTTTTATATCGATTCGTCGGTTGCAAAATTTTTTAAGCCGGCAAATATTGTAAAGGTTTCTGTTTTACGGCTTAAGCAAGTAGGTGCTGCACTTTTCTTTTGGGAAACGATGTTTGTACCGGCTGCGTTGTTTGCATATATTTTAAACAAACCGGCAAACCGTGATTGGCATATTGAATTTATGTGGTTTACATTGGTATTTTTGTGCTTGCTGACGGTTTTGTTGTTGATGCGCTGTATTGGAACGTTGGCGCATTATTTTCATACCGGCAACTTTGCCTTTGCTAAAATTTATCAGCAAACAAGCGGTCATGCCTATGCCGGAATTTTCGGGTTTTTATTGACGGTAATGATATGCAGCAGCCTGAATTTAAGCGTTATTCGTTATTTTGATAAACTGATGGCAAACTATAACTATATGTTTATGGCGGTTTTAACCGATTTTGCGGATACACTGATAAAATTGTTTTATTTTGCTTTAATATTAACTATTTCAGAAGCGCAATATCAGTTGCTTGCAGCTCAAGAAACGGATTCTGCAGATAATGCTGCTACTTCGAATAATATACAAAACACAGATTCGCCAATAGAAATTACAACAAATTCCGTAAAAAGTAAAAAATCGGCTAAAAAGAAAAAGACACAGCGTAAAAACAAACAAAAAACGGATAAATAAGGGAAAAATAATGAAATATTTAGGGAAAACGATATTTTTTTGCCTATTGACAATGATATATGCTGACTTTGCCGCATCGGCACAAGTTAATGTAACGGAACTTGAAAAGCAAATCTCGCAAGGGCTTGATGTAAATGCTCGTGACGAAAACGGTGATACATTGCTTTTGATGGTTTTGGCAAACGGCGGTGATATGCGTGCTATCAAAATGTTGGTGGATTTGGGCGCAGATGTCAATGCTCCATCATCTGCAAGCGGTATGACACCATTAGTTTATGAAACAATGGTTGCCGCACGGATTCGCGCCGAGGCGCTGCAGCAATTTCAGCATATTTCCGCGATGCAAGACCGCCAAACTGCCGAAGTCGCTTTAATCAAAGAAGTTGCACAAAAATTGGCACATGCTTTGAAAATTATGCAATATTTAGCGGATTCCGGCGCAGATATAAATCAGGAAACTCCGCTTGGGACACCATTGATGCAAGCCGCTACCGATGATTGGAATACCGATATTGTTGCATGGCTGTTGGCAAAAGGAGCCAAACCTGACCAGCAAGACCTTTTGGGACGCACAGCTTTATTTTATGCCAATGCATATAACAGCACACAAATTACACTGCAGCTTTTATCCGCCGGAGCTGACGTCGGTATAAAAGATAACAATGGTAAAACCTATTTGGAAGCCACCATTGCAGATTGGCAACAACAATAAATTATCCACATTAGATAAAAATATAGTGAAAAGTTTACGTTTGTGATTTAAGATACACTCAGCCGGTCGGCAAGGGAGAACTTGTTTGGCCACAAATTTAATTTTAAAAGAGGAAAGATAATATGTTTAGTAAAGCAAAAATTTGTAAGGTTGCCTTGGCAACGCTGACTATTCTGTTTTCTGCCGCAAACGGAGCATTTGCTTCGGAGTTGGATTTGGTAATTCCGAATTTAGCAAAGGCGGAATATAGCTTTTTAGGTCATATAATCAACGGAAATCAACTGCTGTTCGGAGGTATGGCCATCTGTCTTTTGGGAATGATTTTCGGTTTGTGGGAGTTCTTCGGCATCAAAAAAATGCCGGCACATAAATCAATGCTGAATGTAGCGGAAACAATATACGCAACTTGTACAACATATATGAAACAACAAGCAAAATTGTTGTTGGTTTTAGAGTTGTTCATCGGTGCGTGCATTGTGTATTATTTTGCAGGTTTGAATGGAACACCGTTACCGCAAGTGGCATACATTTTGCTATGGTCGATTTTGGGTATTTTAGGCTCGTTTACGGTAGCTTGGTTTGGTATGCGTATTAACACATATGCAAACGCCCGTACGGCATTTGCCTCGCTTAAAGGTAAGGCTTATCCGGTGATGCATTTACCGCTTCGTTCCGGAATGTCTATCGGCGTTTTGCTGATTTGCGTTGAGCTGATAATGATGATGTTTATTTTGGTATTTGTTCCGCGAGAAACTGCCGGTGCTTGCTTTATCGGCTTTGCTATCGGTGAATCTTTAGGAGCTTCGGCATTGCGTATTTGCGGCGGTATCTTTACAAAAATTGCAGATATTGGTGCAGATTTAATGAAGATTATTTTCAAAATTGATGAAGACGATGCACGTAACCCTGGAGTGATTGCCGATTGTACCGGTGACAATGCCGGTGATTCGTGCGGTCCGACGGCTGATGGTTTTGAAACGTACGGTGTGACCGGTGTAGCACTTATCAGCTTTATTGTTCTAGCTGCCGGATATTTCTTTACATCTGATGGCAGTTTGGCTGCACATACTTACGCTCCGGAATTGCAAGCTCGCTTGATTACTTGGATTTTTGCAATGCGTATTTTGATGATTATTACTTCTGTATTTTCATACGCGTTCAACGGGTTGTTTGCAAAATTGCGCTATGGCAAATCAAAAGAATTTGATTTTGAAAAACCATTGACCAGTTTGATTTGGATAACATCAATTATTTCGATTGCCGTTACTTTTGGCGTATCTTATTTTATGTTGCCGCAAAATCAGTTTGGTCCTAACATTTGGTGGCAAATGTCGGTAATTATCAGCTGTGGTACTTTAGCGGCGGCAATTATTCCGGAATTTACCAAAATTTTCACTTCTTCCAAGTCTAAGCACGTACAAGAAGTGGTTAATGCCAGCCGTGAAGCCGGTGCATCTTTGAATATTCTTTCCGGTATTGTGGCCGGTAACTTCTCCGGTTTTTGGCAAGGTGCGGTAATGGCAGGTTTAATGAGTGTTGCCTATATTACCTCGCTCGGCGATATCGGGCAGATTATGATTTATCCGACAGTGTTTGCGTTTGGTTTGGTGGCATTCGGTATGCTGGGTATGGGACCGGTGACCATTGCCGTAGACAGCTACGGTCCGGTAACGGATAATGCGCAATCTGTGTTTGAACTATCGCAGATTGAGGACATCAGAGGCATCAAGAAAGAAATCAAAAAAGATTACGATTTTGAACCGGATTTTGAACACGGTAAACATTTGCTTGAAGCCAACGATTCGGCCGGCAATACCTTTAAGGCAACGTCTAAGCCGGTGTTAATCGGCACGGCGGTAATCGGAGCAACCACGATGATTTTCTCGATTATTTTGCTCTTAAAACTTGAATTGAATCTGATTGATGCTCGTGTGCTGATTGGTCTGATTTTAGGTGGTGCGGTGATTTATTGGTTCTCCGGTGCGGCTATTCAAGCCGTTTCAACCGGTGCATACCGTGCTGTGAATTACATCAAAGAACACATTAAGTTAGATACGAAAAAGGCCGCGTCGGTTGAAGATTCAAAAACCGTTGTGAAGATTTGTACGCAATATGCGCAAAAAGGTATGTTCAATATCTTTATTGTGATATTCTCATTTGCGATTGCATTTGCGTTCTTTGGTCCGGAATTATTCGCCAGCTACTTGATTTCAATTGCCGTATTCGGCTTGTATCAGGCACTGTATATGGCAAACGCGGGTGGTGCGTGGGATAACGCCAAAAAGGTGGTTGAAGTAGACCTCAATGAAAAAGGTACACCTTTGCACGATGCCGCTGTGGTTGGTGATACTGTCGGTGACCCATATAAAGACACTGCGTCTGTTGCTCTAAATCCGATTATTAAGTTTACGACTTTGTTTGGACTTTTAGCGGCAGAAATGTCGGCAAAAGTTTCGGAAGAAAATCCGAATATTGCATTGGGAATCGCTTTGGCCTTTTTAGCCATCGGTCTGGTATTTGTATGGCGTTCTTTCTACGCAATGCGCATTGAGGCCAAGAAGGTGGATTAAGTGATTGACTAAATAAATTTAATTTGCTAGAACGACGGCATTGAAAGATGTCGTCGTTTTTTTATGGAGCTTAAAATGGAAAGTTTGCTTATTTTTGTTAAAACATTTGATATAACGCAGTTTATCGGCGCATTTATAGTTTTATTTGCTATAATTGATATTATCGGAACTCTACCGATTGTGATGAATTTGGAGCGCAACGGACGGATTGTGAGTGCTTCGCGTGCCAGTATAATTTCTCTATGTTTATTTATCGGTTTTATGTATATGGGAGAGGCTTTTTTGAGCCTGTTTAGTCTGGATATATCGTCATTTGCCGTTGCCGGCTCGATTATCATTTTTATTATTGCTATGGAGATGGTGCTTGATTTGGAAATTTTTCGCTCTGATAAAGATACCGGTAACGATGCTACTTTTACACCGGTGGTGTTTCCGCTGATTGCCGGTGCCGGTTCATTTACGACTTTGCTATCGATTCGGTCGCAGTTTTCGGATTTTAACATCATTTTAGCCGTGTTGGCAAATGTACTGATTGTATATGCGGCTCTCAAGCTTTCTCGCAAGCTTGAAAAAATCTTGTCACCGGGAGTGATTTGTATTTTTCAAAAAGCGTTTGGAATTATTTTACTCTCGATTTCAGTAAAATTGTTTACATCCAATCTGATTATGATTGTCAGTAATTTTAAGAACGGCTTTTGCGGATAAGCAGATTAAATCGTGCTGAGTTTTTGCACTAACTCGGACATATCTGCCGGCAAAGCGGAATCAAACTGCATAAAATGTTTAGTACGCGGATGCACAAAACCGAGACTTTTAGCGTGCAAGGCTTGGCGAGGAAAATTGTTAACATAGTTTTTTATATCAATCGGCAACGCTATTTCCGATTTTTTATTTTTGACGTACACCTTATCCCCGACGAGTGCGTTGCCATGGCTGCTTAAGTGTACTCTGATTTGATGAGTGCGGCCGGTTTCCAAATTGCATTGCACTAAAGCTGCAGCACGCCCAAAAACTTGCAGGGTTTTATAATTTGTCGCCGCAAATTTGCCTCCGCTTTCTACGAGCGCCATTTTTTTGCGGTCAAATTTACTACGCCCGATATTGCCTTCGATTCGTCCGACCAATGGAGAAGGAATACCATAAACTACGGCAAAATAAGTACGTTCAATTGAATGTTCGGCAAATTGTTCACTTAAAAATCGATGTGCAATATCATTTTTTGCCACCACCAGAAGCCCGCTTGTTTCGCGGTCGATTCGATGCACAATTCCCGGACGTTTGACCCCACCGATGCCGGATAAATTATCGCGACAGTGGAATAAGAGCGCATTAACCAGTGTGCCGTTATATGCTCCTGCTGCCGGATGTACCGTCATTCCGGCCGGTTTATTGATTACTACCAAATCATTGTCTTCATAAACAATATCAAGAGCAATATCTTCCGGTTGCGGTTCTGCCTCAAGCGGCGGGGGCAAGGTGATTATAAACGAATCCCCTGTTCGCACTTTATAAGCATTATTCGGCATTATTACATCTTCGCATAAAACATTACCGTTTTCTATCAGCCGCTGAATTTGTGCACGTGAAAAATTCGGTAACTTAGCGACCAAAAACTTGTCAAGTCTTGTTTTGACTTCAGATTCCGTAACTTCCGGCGTTATGATAACACTATCTTCCATTTTTTTTAGCATATTTTATAATTTTACTTTTATTTTATCATAAGGGCGATTATAATGAAAATCAAGCAAAGTTTAGCAAAAGGAGAGCGGATTCTATGGCTGATGAAGAAATTTTTAATGAAGGGGATGATTTTGAAAAACTGTTAAATAGTTTTATCAATACCAAAATAGAAGATGAACAAGCAGAACAAACCCCACCGCCGGAATCGGAAGAAGTTACGCTTTCCGAACAAGGGGCAAAAGAAAACGCCGCAGTTTCAGACGAGTTTGAAAAAGAGCTTGCAGCAACATTTGCCGAGGCTCGCAATGCAGTAAATGAAGATGAAAACACACCGGAACTTGGTAGTGAAGAATCCGAATTGGCACAAGCATTTATCAATTATCAGAGTTCAATCAATAAACTAGCGGCAAGCACCGGAACCGAACATCCGGATTGGCAATTTGACATTGCATATTTATATCCTAATTATAAACCGAGTATCGGGATAATGCTGACAAACGATTTGGTTAAAGGTTGGAATTTTATGTGCCGTATGTTTCCGGAAGAAATCGGTCGCTTTCCGGTTACATCAAGTGATGAAGAGTTTTTGAATTTTGCCGAAACAATGAAAAATCAGGATTTGCAGTTGGCGGTGATTTCGTATGTTGAGATTCTGATAGATATTGAAAGTTGCGAACTGACGTATCAAGCAAAATTACTGAAATATCAAGAAAAGCACATCAAAAAAATAATGTATGAAGAATATTTGGCCAGAAAAGAGCGCCAACAGCGCTTTGTTGAGGCAGTTAAAAAGAAAAACTTTCCGATAGACGCCGAACGTTTAATCAGCAACTATTTTCGGGTGGCACAAAAAGATGTGGACGGTGCGTTTAAGGCGCTGACCACAAATCCGGCAATTTTTGCGCCGATAGATATTTCTAAAATTAAGCCGCGATGGTTCGGACTTATCAAAGTAACGCCTAAAGATGGGATTCGCGTTAATCTGGAAATCGGACGGTTTATGAAAAAATTGCAGGTTTAGGACAAAAAATAACTGTAGACAAAAGATGTTTTGTGTGATATATTATAAAAAATAATCTTGAATGCGGGAGATGTTTTGATGGCTGATACAATGGAAGATACGGAATTTAAGGCTTTTTGTGCGGAGCTCAAGAAAGAAACGCCGGATATGGATAAAATAAAAGCAGGTATGGAAAAATTCGGAATGGGAATGTTTACGGATTCGCAAAGAGCTGCGTTTTTGTCGGCAATGTTTCCGGCGCCGCTCAAATTGGCAACCCATACAAACGGTGTAAAAAATCCGGTAAAAGAAACGGAAAAACTGGGCTTTCAAAATTTGAACGGCATCAAAAATGCTCTTAATGCTATGCAACAATTGCAAATGGAAGGCAAAGTTGATAATGCACAAATGAAAGATTTTTTGTTGCAAACAAATCCGCAAACCGGCAAAAACGTTTTGACCACCGTTGCGCTAAACACTTGGGCGGCTGAATTTAAGGATAAACGTATTACTGAGCCGGAAGCAAAAAATAAGCTGGATAAAAATGTTAATACTATGATGGATATTTCAGAAACTCTCGGCAAGTTGGATTATACAACTTTATCGGAAGCGGCAAATACTCCGGATAAATCTGCACATCGTCCGTTAAAATATGCGGATTTGGCACAAAAATCTTTTATATTGCAAAATGCGTTACAAAACTCGAAGCAAAATGCGGCAGAAAAATCATTGCAAGCTGCTCCTAAAGAAAAAACCGCGCTCAATGTCAATGCCGAAGAAGAAAGTATGAAAATCGGCGGTACTCCTCTGACTGTCAATCCGGCACAAAAACCGTTAAATGTAAACACTCAGCCGGAAAATCAAAATCCGGAAGACGAAAAAGACAAAGTTGCAACATTAGACAATGGCGGAAATGATTCACAAACCGGCAAAAATGATTTTAATATTCAACCGGTGGAACAACAAGATATAATTGACTATATGTTCAAAACCTTTGTGGTTGGCGGAATGAATTTGGGTTTGGAAACAACTTTTAAAGGTATGAATGCGTTATTAGGGGCAATTTGCGGCAGAGGTTCAACGCCGCAAGCCTCAAATGTTGCTGTGGCAAACAACCAGTCAGGTTCCAACACTGGCAGTAGCGCCGGCAACAGCGGTGGTAAAAGTGCCGCATCGACCTCTCCGGCGGGTGATTATGAAGGACAAATTATGGCTATCGGTAATCGCAGTGTAGATAGCTATAATCATTTGCTTCTTGGTGGCGGAAATATAAATTCGGCTGAATATCTTGCGGTATTGGTGCAAAATATTAAAAATAATATCGGTAAAGAGCCGCAAGACTGGAAGTGTCAAAGCATTGAGGTAAACGGACAAACCATTATTCCGTTTGACCCTAAGAAAAATGCCGCCTTCATTAAGAATCTAAATGAAGAATATCGCCATAATCCACAAGAAGTTATGCGCTATATTGATAATACTCCGAAAACTGTTGCCGGATTAAACTCTGATTATACAAAATCAGTTTTAAGTGTTGCCGCTCATTTGCAGGCAATAGAAGTGGCATATCAGGGAGAAAACGGCCGAGCAATTATTCCGGTTGATAAACTGCGTGTGGTAAATCCGTTGGGTATAATGAATGAGATGTTGGAAACAACTCAGCAAATAGGAAAGCAAAAACGACTTGAAATTATGAAAGACCCTAATAAAACACCGACTCCGGAAGAACGGAAAAAAATTGCCAAAGCAATGGAGGCTGAGTTTGATTTATACGCTAATGATGTTGCTCAAAAAGCGTTTAAATTACGGCGTTTGACTGCGGAACACCATACGGAAAGCGACCAAACAAAGAAAGCCGCACTGAAAAAGCAAATGGATGCGGCTTATAAAGAATATCAAGATGCATACAACAAATATCGCGACCCTAATGCGCAAGAAAGACCTTTGGATAAAAATAAAGAAGATAAAAAGAATGCCAAAGAAAAAACGATGAATCTTGCAGATGCCGCTCACGCAGAAGAAACCGCTCGCAATACCGATAATAAACGCTTAGAAAGTATAAGCAAAAATAATGCGGAAATTGCTGCCGGTAAGGAAAACATTAAAAAGAAACAAAAACTCGTAGAAGAAACCAAAGCACGTACCGGCCACAAAAAGGAAAACATACAAACGTCATCACGAGTTCAAGCAATGTCCGGTTTACCTAGACATTCTCGCCGCGGTAAAGGCGGAATGGGAGAATAAAGGGCGGATAAATGATTAAAAAGCTATTTCATTATATTTGCGTTTTAGTGGCATGTGCCTTATGGAGTGCGGTTTTGGCATTGGTATATCGGTTTGGAATTGAGCTGATTTTTAGGGTTAATCCACTATCGGCGCAAACCTATCATAGCTTTGCCGGATATTGGAATTCCGGAGGTGTGCTGAAAGGAAAAGATGTTTTGCTTTTATTGGCAATATTTTCTTACATTCCGTTATGCTTCTGGGGATTTTATAAGTTGTATTATTACAAATATATGCGCTTATTGACCGTGCCGCTGAATAAAATCGCCAATCATGGTTTGGATGGCTATGTGGCACCTGACGTAAATATTAAGAATTTAAAAATAGAAGAAAAAAAGACAATTGATCAAATTGTACAAGAAAGACTTAATCTTGAAAAAAAGAAAAATCAACAGTCTGTTGGTGCAACAGATTTGAGGCGGCAGGTAATAGAGCAAATAGAAGAGGCAAAAAAATAACAAAAATATTCACTTTTTTAACCAATAGCCGGTTATAAATAAAAAGAGAGTATTTAAATTAACGGAGTGTGCAGTTGAAATCCATATTGGTATTTCTCAGAATTATAATAGTCGGCGGTCTGTGGGGAATCGTCTTCACGGAGGGGATTCGCGTAATTATGCTATGTAATTGGCATTTTGATATTTTTTGGCCTGACCACTGGCATCAATTTAAACAAATGTGGCAAGCCGGATGGACGCCGCACGCCGCCAAAGAATGGGCATTGATTTTGCTGATTGTTACTTTTATACCAATGCTGATTACGGGTTGGTGGACATTATGTTTAGTGGAATGGGAAAATTTGATTTGGCGTATTTTGAGTTATCCGTATACATTATGGCAGCGTATGTTCGGACAATCTGCGGTTACGGCAGTTACTCCGAATAATCGCTATGGCGTAGTTAAACGTAAATCTTATAAACAAATCCGACCGGCCGGAATTACAACCCTGCGCGTGCCGATTTCTGATTATGGTACTGCCGCCATTTCTGCTCCGATGGCGACACCATCCGTTTCGGCATTGGCCGGCTCTTCATTTGCACCGGCATACGCTTCAACCCCGATTCCGGCAACAGCTCCGATTAAAAAGAAAACTGATGTTGCCGCCACAATTGATCACGCTTTGTTTAAATTTGATGACGATGATGACGATTTTGATTTGGATATCGATTCGTTTGAAAAAGCGGATATCGGTAAAAAGAAATCAGCTTCGGCAAAAGCTGCATCGAAAAATAATTTTGATGACGATGATGATTTTGCGGAAAAACCGGCTAAACGAAAATCGGAATATGTTGATGATGACGATGATGATTATTCGCGCGGTCGGCGGTATGAAACAAAAGAAAATCGCGATTCCAAGCGTAGTTCTAAAAAAACAGAGGAAAAAGAAAAACGCTCCGCTCGAAATCGAGATGACTCGGCAGAATCTTCTCCACGGACAGAAAGAACAAAACGCTCTTCTCGCAACACGGAAGATAATCCGGAAAAAATCTCTGCTGAAACCGGAACATCTCGCGGACCGGTGTATGAAACCATGCAACAAAAAGGCTATGATATTATTACAAATATTGCCGTGGGTGATACGGTCATCGATTTTATCGGCGTTTCCGAAAGTGAAATTTGTGTCTGCTTGGTGGATAAAGAAAGTGGCGATTGGCTTGCCGATGAAGAAATGTTTAACGGAGAGGAACCGCTCTGGTTTTCTGAAAACAGCCATCGGGTTTCACCGGTTTGCAAGTTAAATAATGCTAAAAAACAAATAACCGAAAAATTGGCAGCGGAAGGTTTTGAGCAACATTTGAGCTTTTATTTGGTGATTCAGATGGCCAATATTATTAACGCTGATGATATGTTTGAAATTTGGAATAATATGCATATTGATGTTACACGGATTAACCGAGGTGCGCCGAAAGAAATCAGTCTGTTCTCAAAGAGGCTCAACGAAGCCGGGGACAAAGCATCGAAAAAGGACTTGGATAAATTACGCAACGTTTTGAAAACAAATAAAGCAGCATAAGGAGGAAATATGGCCGGAGAGCGCGGAGAAGAATGGAAAGAATATGACAAAGCCGTCAAGTGGATGATGGTTACATTTTTGATTTGTTTGGTTTTGACCGTTTTGTTGTTTATATTTGCTTTGCCGCTTTCATATTTAATCGGTCACGGTATTTCAAAATCTTCTACCGATGTAGTGAACAAATTTTTATCGTTGATAATGCGCAATCCTGACCATTTGTTTGATATGTATGGTAAATGGTTTCATCAAATATGGACTCATAAAGGCAGTTTTTCGCTTAGTTTATGGTTTCCGATTTTGCCATATATTACGATACCTCTGGGGTTGATTGTAAGCGCGATTTTTTGTCCGTACAAATTTCAGGTCAATTATCAGGGGCAAGCTAAAATTGCTGACTTGCGTGATATTAAAAAGATGTCGTTGTTGGGATTTGATGGTTTTTGCCAAGTGGTAGGAAAATTTGACGGCAAATTTTTAATGTTGAAAGAAACACTTGCCACTCTTTGTTGTGCTCCTCCGGGAACCGGTAAAACTGCCGGTGTGGTGATTCCGACAATTTTCCATTCCGAACGTTTAAGTATTATCGTAAATGATCCAAAGCCGGAGCTTTGTTACAGCACATCGGGTGCACGTGCTAAAGTAGGTCCGGTGTTCATTATCAACTGGGGTGCGGAAGATAATCCGAGTGAAGGTATTTATTATCCAAGCTGGAACCCGCTGTCGCCTAACTGTATTCCGGAACAAGGTCCGGATCGTGATATGTATGTGGACTCTATGTGCAATATTTTGGTGGAAGACCCGAAAGGCGGTGCCGACCCGCACTGGTCGCAAACCGGTCGTGCCGCATTAACCGGATTTATTCAATATATGGTATCCAAGTGTGACCGTGCTCGTGCCAATGACTATTTTATCGGTAGAATTTACGAAGGTAAACTCGATGAAAAAGATAAGGAAGTGTTAGAGGGTTATTATATGGATATGCGTGACCCCGGCACGGCGCGAGCCATTCAAAATCTTAAAAACGGCACATTAACAATGGAGAATTATCTGCCGATTGGCACATGGAATCTGCTGCCGTCGCGGTGGATGGGGCGAGAAGCCTGTATTGCTATGATTATGGAATGGATGACTGAAGCCCAGATAAATGCCGCTCAAGAAATTCAGCGTCGCTTGGACGAAGGTGACCAAATGGCTGCAATGGCTGACCCGACTCACGATATGCTGGAAGAAGCCATTAAAGAAGCGCGTACTTACGGTTATGCTCAACGTTGTATTACGGAATTGAGTACTTTGAGTAATACACCGGATAAAGAGCGCGGTTCTATTCTTTCAACCGCATTTGCCGGCATTAACGTATTTAAAAACCAAGCGGTTAAGGCTCGAACCAGTTTTTCGGATATTCAATTTAAGGATTTGCGCGGAATGAAAGACCCTGTGACCGGAGAATGGAAACCGATTTCGGTATATCTGTCGGTTAACCAAGTTGATGCGCGCGCTTTGGGTGTTATCAGCTCTACTTTTATTGAGCTGATGAGTTCTTATCTTATTTCCAATCCGCCGAATCACGTCAATCGCACCGATGGTAAAATGGGACCGTTTCCGGCTCTGTTCATCCTCGATGAGTTTCCGCAAATGCCGAAGATGAAAGCTATTATTGATGGTCCGGCTGTAGGTCGTGGTCAAAAAGTGTCTTACCTCTTAATCGGACAAGACTTAGGCCAAATTTCCGGCAAATACGGTAAAGACGATTTGGAAACGGTGATTTCTACCACTGCTTGCAAAGTTATTTTGTCACAAAACAACGAGGTTACGGCGCAGCGTTTTTCTAAGATGATAGGCAATAAGACGGTTCGTATTTCCTCGTTCTCACGTACGGAAGGTTCTCTTGGTAAGGACTTCAATCCGCTTGCTAAAAATGTGAATTATCAGTTACAGGGCATTCCGGTAATCAGCTCAACACAATTATTAAGTTTACCGATGCTAAAGCAAGTTGTTTTGATGCAAAGTTATATTGACCGGCCGATTATTGCCGATGCTCCACGTTATTATTTGGATAAAAATATGCTTAAATTAGCAAAACTTCCGCCGTGTGCCAATGTTCCGGATTGGATTGTGGCACAACGTGAAGACATTAACGATGATATGTTGGCAAAGCTGGGTATTGAGTATAATGCCGAAGA
Organism: Alphaproteobacteria bacterium UBA3307; assembly: GCA_002361365.1. Taxonomy (GTDB): domain Bacteria; phylum Pseudomonadota; class Alphaproteobacteria; order RF32; family CAG-239; genus RUG410. Next base: position 11,409 of record DEST01000112.1, on the reverse strand, counting down.
AGAAAATGACGATGGCTTCGAGGCAGATTCACCACAAGCATAAATTTATGGTAAAATGCGTATTCAAGCAGAGGCAGAATTTATACTGCCTCAGTTTTTTTGCTTGACAAATGCCATTTTATATTTTATACACACAAGCAATGAATGCAAATTGCTGTGTTCATTACTGTCCAAGACCGTGGGTGAAATAGGGGTGTATTTTATGAATGAGCCTTATTTCTTAATTTCCTACGCAGACGGAGTGAACTTGAAGAATTTTATCTTTAATCTCCTAAAAGGACAGAAATGGGTTCCGCATTGTATCGCAAGGTATGATGTGGGTTTTGGTAACGTTCCGTTTGGAACATAATTCGTATGGAGACAATAAGTGAACCGCGAAGAAAAAGCAGAATTGCTGGCTGAATTAAACGGTATTTTCAACAGCTCCGAATCCGTTGTGGTAGCCGAATATATCGGTTTAACCGTTGCAGAAATGGAAGCTTTGAGAAAGAAAATCCGTGAAACCGGCGCTTCTTTAAGAGTTACTAAAAACCGTATTGCCCGTCTTGCTTTGAAAGACACAAAATTTGCAGCGTTAGCAGACCAATTTAAAGGTCCGATTGCATTGGCTTATGCCAGTGACCCGATTGCTGCTTGCAAAGCTTGTGTTCAATTTGCAAAAGAAAATGAAAAGTTGGTGATTGTCGGCGGTGCTCTGTCGGATAAAACATTGAGCATTGAAGAAATCAAAGAGTTGGCATCTATTCCGTCTATGGACGAATTGCGTGCCAAACTTATTGGTTTGTTGCAAGCGCCTGCTTCTAAAGTTGCAAGAGTGTTCAAAGCTTACAGCGAGAAAGAAGCCGCCTAATTTTATTTGCGGTTTTATGCAGTTCTTACTTGTTTGTTTTTCGCTTATGTACTGTTTTGTACACCGCGCTCAAAACAAACGGCGTAATTTTCAGCCTAAAACCACAAAAAAGATGGTTCTTTACTGGGTAAAAACTGGTTTTTAGTAAAAAAATTATAGAAATAACTTTATTTGGAGAAAAAAGATGGCAGATTTAGCCAAAATCGTAGATGAATTGTCAGCGCTGACTGTTATGGAAGCTGCTGAATTGTCAAAAATGTTAGAAGAAAAGTGGGGCGTTTCCGCTGCTGCCGCTGTTGCCGTTGCCGGCGCTGGTGCAGGTGCTGCTGCCGCTGCTGAAGAAAAGACGGAATTTGATGTTGTTCTGGCAGAGGCCGGCGCTAACAAAATTAACGTCATTAAAGAAGTTCGTGCAATCACCGGATTGGGCTTGAAAGAAGCTAAAGATTTGGTTGAAGGCGCACCTAAGACTGTTAAAGAAGGCGCTCCTAAGGAAGAAGCTGAGGCTATCAAAGCTAAGTTGGAAGCTGCCGGTGCTAAAGTTGAATTGAAGTAATTTTCAATTTTTAAGTACTTTTATAAAATGCCCCTGCCGGAAAGAAAAGGCAAGGGCATTGCTCTTTGATATGAGCATATAAAAATGATTATCAAAATTACGAGTTATTGATACGTCCGTATTTATCTTCAAAACGCACAATATCATTTTCATCAAGCTCATCGCCGGTTTGTACCTCAATAAAAATGAGCGGAGCCGAGGTATTATTTTGGATTCGATGTTTAGTTTCTTGCGGAATAAATACGGATTCGCTTTGTTTTTTTTCAAAACATTGTTCACCGAGAGTTATTTGTGCTGTACCGGCTACAATAATCCAGTGTTCGGCTCGATGATGATGCATTTGCAACGATAGAACACCGCCGGCATTTACAACGATTCGTTTAACGCAAAATCCTTGTCCGCAATCGGTAACTTCCCAAGTTCCCCACGGGCGAATGTCGTGCTGTCCGCGTGCATAATTATTTGACATTTCAAACTCCTTTTTTAGTTTACATAAGATAAATTCTGGTATATCAATATTGATAATGTTGCAACAATAATTTGTGGATAATTCAATGCAAATTTCAAATGCTGTCAGCGAAGCACTGGCAATACAGCGGCTTATCAGTGCCGAGCTTATAAAATCTAAGCCGATGGAGGAAAAACTGCAAAAAATATTAAAATCTTTTGCAGAGGCTACCTCATCAGATTCGGCACTTTTGTACGCTACAATTGATGAAAATTATTTGGAACTGATGGCAGAATGGCAAGCAGAAAATTATAAATCTAATATTCGCTTTGCCGAAGGTTTTATCGGTCGTTCAGCAGCCAATAAACGCACAGTTATTGAGGTTTTGCCAACGTTGGATTTTTGTGCCTTAAGTATCCCGATAATGCGCTTAAACACGACAATCGGTACTTTAGTGTTGTTTAAAAAAGGTCCCGATTCGTTTGATGAGCAAAAGGCTGAATATGCGGAAACATTAGCTTTGGCTTTACCTGATTTGCTGTCGGATAATGCATTTATACAACATCGCAATCAAATTATTCGTGAAAAAGGTATTGTCGTGCGTGATGCCTTACACGGAACCAGTCTTAACAAAGGCTATGGCGTAGGTAAAGCGGTGTTACACCACCGTCATCGAGAACTAATCAATATTTTTGCCGAAAATATGGAATTGGAAAAATCCAAATTAGCGGAAGGTCGTGCCAGAATGGTGGCATATTTTGACTCAAAAATCGAACAGGCCGGTAATTATATCGGCAATACTACTGAAATTATGGAAGCATACCGAATGTTTGCAACAGACAAAGGGTGGTATAAAAAAATTTCGGCAGATATAGAAAAAGGGTATCCTGCCGAAGCTGCTGTAGAACACGTTTATGAAGAAATGTGGAACAAACTTTCGGCTACCAGTGACCCATATTTAAAGGAACGATTGTATGATTTGCGTGATGTTTCGGATAAATTGCGCGCATTTATTGCGGGCGATGATGATATGGCGCAAGTGTCTCCAAATGAAGATATAGTGATTATTGCCCAGACAATGGGACCGGCGGATTTGATGGACTATAATTATGAGTATATCCGCGGATTGATTATTGAAGATTGTACTCCGACTATGCACGTTGTAATAGTGGCAAAAGCGTTAAATATTCCGGTGATAGCCAAGATTCATGGTATAGTTAAAGAAATCAAAGCCGGAGAAACAATAGCCGTCGATGGTACGGACGCGATGGTGTATATTCATCCGTCAGAAAAACAAATTGCCGATTACAAGAAAAAATCTGTCGGATTACACAAAGTTTTTGCCGAATTGGAAAAACTAAAAAATATACCTACAATAACCCAAGATAATATTAAAATCAATCTGGCAATGAACTATGGTTTGGAACTTGATTTTCAATATATAAAACCAACAAATTGCGATGGAATCGGCTTATATCGAACCGAAATAACTTTTATGTCTGCTGAGCATATGCCGGATGTAGATAGTCAGGAGCGCCAATATAAAAAACTGTTTGAGGCAATGGGTAACAAAAGAATTATTTTTCGAAGTCTGGATGTCGGCTCAGACAAGTTTTTGCCTTATTGGGGAGATATGAAGGAAGAAAATCCGGCGCTCGGCTGGCGCTCGATTCGCATTACACTGGATAGGCGTGCCTTGCTTAGACAGCAGATTCGCGCGATGTTAAGAGCTGCCGCCGGCAAAGAGCTTAATGTAATGTTTCCGATGGTTTCATCTTTGCAAGAGTTTTTAGAAGCCAAAGAAACATTGATGCTTGAATATGAACACGAAAAACAACGTCAAAATCCGACAGCCAAAAACGTCAAAGTCGGCATAATGATAGAAGTGCCGTCTGTGCTGTTTCAACTTGATGAATTGTTGCAAGAGGTGGATTTTATATCTGTCGGCACTAATGATTTGTACCAGTTTGTATTTGCATGTGACCGCAGCAATCCGCGCCTGACAGATAGATATGATGTGCTTTCGGCGCCATTTTTACGGCTGATGAAAAAAATTGTCGACAAGGCAACTCAATATAAGGTATATTGCTCTGTTTGCGGAGAAATGGCAAGCAATCCGTTGGAGGCAATGGCTCTCATCGGTTTGGGGTATAGAAATTTGTCTGTTTCTGGAGCTCGTTATGCCGAAGTAAAAAAAATGATATGCTCAATGCGGGTTGAAGATGTTGAAGATTATCTTAAAAGTCTTATGAAATCGCCAAAAACAAGTATTCGCCCGCAACTTATGGCCTACGCTTATGACCATACTATTGCAATTAGCTGATTTTTATGTTATAACCCCTGAGTTGGAGAAAAAAAGTGGGAAAAGAAATAAATTCTGAAGAAACGGAAAATGTTGGCACAATGCTTAAAAACGCACGCTTAAAGCGAGGAAAGACCGTTGCCGATGTTTCCGCAGAACTGTGTATTCGTAAAACATATATTACGGCAATTGAAGAAATGGACTATACCCATATTCCGCCGGTGCCGTACGGAGTCGGATTTATCCGGAGTTATGCACAATATTTGGATTTGAATAGTGATAGAGTTATATCGTCGTATCGACAATATATGATTGAAGAAAATGAAGGCAAAAAGACCTTAAACCAAGAAAATATGGAAACCTCAAAACCGCATTTTAAGCATATATTTATAGGTTTGTGCGGCTTGGCTGCGTTGTTTGTGGCGTGGTCGGTAATGCCGGTTTCAGAGCAGGTGGAAGAGTTTAGAGAAGATACTGCAATTGTTGTGCCGGAACCTTTAATTGTGGATAGTGATTTAGATGAAACGGCAATGCAGCAGCTTCAGGCAGAAGATGCCAAGGACGGAATAGCGGTTGATACGCAAAATGAAGAAAATGATGTACAAAGTGATGCACAAGAACAAACGTCGGATAAACAAGAGATGACACCGGATACCGCAATTACAATGACGGAAAATCTGCAAGAAAATGCTCCGGCGGAAATTGCAGTTGATGCTCCGATAAAAATTGTTGTAACCGGTCCGACTTGGTTAGAATTACGACAAGATAAAAATAAACTTCTGGTAGGTAAGGTGTATGACAGCGGTTTTGAATATGCGGTTCCCAATGAAAAAGGTTTACGCATAACCGTAGGACGTCCGCATAATGTCAAGTTTTTGATAAATGGCGAAGAAGTGCCGGTTGTTTCGGTTATGAAACGCAAAAATGTCAGTTTAGATGAATTTATGCCTCAAAAAGAACAGGAATAAAAAATGGAAAAAGTACAATGTGTGCGCGGCACTTATGATTTATACGGTGCTGCTAAAAGAAAGATGAAAAAAGTGGTGAGCGTCGGCTCATCGGTGGTGGAGAAATACGGCTTTGAAGAAATTGAAACGCCGATTTTTGAATTTACGGAAGTGTTTGCCCGTAATTTAGGCGATACTTCGGATATTGTGACCAAAGAAATGTATTGTTTTGCAGACAAAGGCGGTGAAAGCTTAACTTTGCGTCCGGAAGGCACCGCCGGCGTGGTGCGTGCGTTTGTATCTAACGGTATGCAGCAGAATCTTCCGGTCAAGTTTTATTACACCGGTCCGATGTTTCGCTATGAGCGGCCGCAAAAAGGTCGTCAACGTCAGTTTACACAATTTGGTGTTGAGCTGTTGGGGGTGGAAACGCCGCAAGCCGATATTGAAATAATTGCGATGGCATATGAATTTTTGGAAAAACTCGGATTGAGCGGGCAGGTGATGGTTGAAATCAACTCTCTCGGAGACACCGCAAGTCGTGACGCATATCGTGAAAAACTAGTGTCTTATCTGCAAGAGCATTATACGGAGCTTTCTGAAGACAGCAAAAATCGCTTAGAAAAAAATCCGTTGCGTGTGTTGGATTCTAAGGAAGAATGTGATAAAGCTGTGGTTGAAAATGCACCGCTCTATGCAGATAGCCTGAATGAAGAATCTCGCAAATTTTTTGCCGATGTGTTGCACGGTCTTGATTTACTGGGTATAAAATACCGTATCAATAACCGCTTGGTACGTGGTCTTGATTATTATTCGCATACAGTATTTGAGCTGACAACCGATAAACTCGGTGCGCAAGGAACAGTGCTGGCAGGTGGTCGCTATAACGGTTTGGTCGGACAAATGGGCGGTGGTGATGTCGCAGGTATCGGCTGGGCTTGCGGGGTAGAACGCTTGGCAATGCTTTTGGCAGAAGATATTGCTCTGCCGCGTCCGATAGCAGTTATTCCGGTGGGAGAAGACACATTTGACGCCGCGCTTGAAATTTCTTATAAGTTGCGCCTTGCCGGTTTTTCGGTTGAGCAAAGTTATGGCGGCAATATGAAAAAACGTATGATTAAAGCAAATAAAGCAAATGCTTGCAAAGCAGTGATTATCGGTTCGGACGAATTGGCGGATAAAACGGTAACCATAAAAGATTTGGACAGCGGTGCGCAAAAAACAGTGGCTTTGGCAAATTTGACTGAGGAATTAAAATAATGAATTTAGATGAAAAATTGGCAAATGTAGTCAATCGCTATGAAGAAGTGCAGGCGCTTTTGGCATCTGATGTTTCGACCGATGAATTGGTAAAACTTAATAAAGAATTGTCAACTTTAGAGCCGGTAGTGGAGGTAATTCATAAATATCAGCATCATCAGCAAATAATGACTGATGACAAGGCTATGATGGACGATGCCGCATTAGATAAAGAAATGCGCGAAATGGCTGAGGCAGAGTATTATGAAGCCAAAGAGCAACTTCCGCTTTTGGAAAAAGAAATTAAAATCTTGTTGTTGCCGAAAGATACAGATGATGAAAAAAATGCCATTTTAGAAGTGCGTGCCGGTACCGGTGGTGATGAAGCGGCTTTATTTGCCGCCGTGTTGTTTGAAATGTATCAGCGCTATGCGCAAAAACAAGGTTGGCAGTTTGAAGTTTTAGACTTTAATGAAAATGGTATCGGCGGTTACAAAGAAGCATCTGCACGCATTACCGGCAAAGATGTATTCGCCAAACTAAAGTTTGAATCAGGGGCACACCGAGTACAACGTGTGCCGGTAACGGAATCACAAGGCAGAGTTCATACCTCTGCGGCGACAGTAGCGGTTTTGCCGGAAATTGAAGAAGTTGATTTGTATATCAATCCGGCGGATTTGAAAATTGATGTGTACCGCGCATCGGGAGCCGGCGGTCAGCACGTTAATCGGACTGAGTCGGCGGTGCGTATTACCCATATTCCGACCGGTGTCGTGGTGCAATGTCAGGATGACCGCTCGCAATTTAAGAACAAAGAAAAGGCGATGAATCACTTGCGCGCGAAGCTTTACGATGAGCAGAAAGCAAAAATTGATGCCAATTATTCGGAAAAGCGCAAGCTGCAAGTCGGTAGCGGTGACCGCAGTGAACGGATTCGCACCTATAATTATCCGCAAGGACGCGTGACCGACCATCGCATCAACCTTACGCTTTATAAGCTGGATGAAGTTGTGGCCGGTGAGGCATTGGGAGAAATTATTGATGCGCTGATTGCTGAAGACCAAGCCGCTCGTTTGGCAGAAATGGATTAGAACACATTTATTTTGCTACAAATCAAAAAGGTTCGTGCACAAAAACATTGTCGCCGAACCTTATGTGTATCAGTATGATTTAACATATTCCCAACTGATGGGAAGCCCAAATGAGAGCCGCTATAAACCACAGGATAATTCCCCACATCCACAGATTTTGTTTCCAAGTCGGGATTTTGATTTCATCAACCACAAACGGATAAACCATTACCACAATTTCCCATACCAACAAAAAAAGTGAATAAGAATCTCCTTTGATTGCCTTATTTACCAAAGAAACAGCAAAAACAACAATCAGGGCAAAAAAAGAAATACCCCAGAAATAATCCCAAAATTTTTTCATAAGTCATAATAATTTTTGAATAGTAAAATTTTGTCCTCATTGTAGCGAGCTTTGCTTTGTTGTCAAGATGTTTGTGTATTTAGGATTACTCTTGACCTTCAAACAAAAAATGCGCAATAATATGCTGGGAAAAGGAAAATTTATGAATATAGAGGAAATTTTATCGGCAGTTCATCAGTTGCCACAAACCTCGTTTGGGGTATCTGTACCGGCAACGCGTAAATTGGCACAAAAAATTGCACGTTATGACTATACGATATTAGCAGATGAAACACAGTTGCAAACTTTTGAATTACGTTTGCTTCAGGCATTTGTACTGGGGTATGCTCGTGCTGATTTGTCGGAATTGTTACAGCAATTTGAGCTTTTTGTTCCTTATGTTAGCGATTGGGCGGTATGCGATTCGCTGTGCCAAAATTTCAAGCTTGCTCGCATATATCCGGAGCAAATATGGAATTTTATACAACGCTATCGTTCTTCTCGGCAGGAATTTGAAGTGCGCATTGTGGCAGTGATTTTGCTTAGTCACTATTTGAATGATGAATATATTGACCGTGTGCTGAATGTGTTGGATTCGCTCTATGCCGAAAAATATTATGCTCAAATGGGAGTGGCGTGGGCATTGGCTACTATTTGCGGCAAATATCCCGAAAAATGTTTGCAATATTTGCAAGCACCAAACAAGCTGAACTTTCAAACCTTAAAAATGACTATTCGTAAAATCAATGAATCTTTGCGAGTTGCCTCATCAATAAAAGCAAAAGTCCGCGCCATAAAAATAAACTCGCAGCTGTAGCAATTTTAGGTTGTTAGGTATTTTTTAATCATTTATTGATGAATCCGCTGTATAATGTCGGCGATTCGGGATTAAAATATTGAGGAAACAATGCAACAAAACGAAACGCAAGAAAAATCAACAGAAACATTTTTGCACACTTTGGCGTGCTATACCATCGGATTGGCATTTATTTTACTGCCATTGGCGGTTTTTGCAGCATTGGCGGACTACCATCAGGAAGACCCATCATTTAATAAAGTAATATCCGGCGAAACGGAAATCAAAAATTTTTTAGGTACATTCGGTGCATTTAGTGCGGATTTTGTACTCAGTTCGTTTGGTTTAGCGCTGATAATTTTTTTATTTGTGCCGTTTTTTTGGGGATTGGGTTTATTGCGTTTACATTCATTTTGGGGCTATAAATCGCGAATTTTTGCGTGGTTTGTTGGCGTTTTATGTACCGCTTGTTTTATTGATTTGACTTGCCGCAGTTTTTTGGAAGGTGTTGATTTGCCGTATAACTTATCCGGCGGTTGGAGTCGGTCGCTTAGCAATCCTTTACACATACATCTGAATCAAATAGACACACCCTATTATGCGGTTTTGTTTAAAACAATGTTGCTGTTTATTTGTGTGCTGACTTTTAATTTTGCAGCAGGTATAACGTTTAAGTTTTGGTGGAGTTTGCTTAGTTTTTGCAAAAATTTGCTGTTTTCGATTTGCCGATTTATTTTGACGCAATTCAAAAAAATTGTACGAGTTCGCAGTTTTAGCGAATTTAAAGAAATAAACCCTAGCTATTTACAGGCAAAAATGCAAAACAAACTCAGCCTATTGCATCCGCATTCAGAGCCGCAATTTGAACGGCTTGAACCGACAGTGAGTTCGCGGCAAGAACTTAAAAATACTACAGCCTTGCCGCAGACTGGAAGTTTTGCCGTAGATGCAATAACTCCTTCAGTCGGTAATCGCCTGACAATCGTAATGCCTAAAAACAATATTACCGCAGCGCAAAATACGGCAGAGCCGTCATTGCTGCAATCGGATACTGCAACACAATCTGAAACAGAGCAAAATCAGTTGTCGCCGGAAACTTATAAAAAACAAACCATAAATCCGACTTTTGAGTTTATTGATGACACCCCGCTAACGCCTAAAAAATCAGTGCGCAAGATAACTCCGGAAGATATATACCGCACAGAAGGTATGAAAGCGCAAAATTCTCAAAAAATTGTGCAATTTGAGTCCAAACCTGTTCAAGAAGAGTTGCTGACTGTGCCTTCCGTTGCGGCAACTAAGCCGACTTTGCAATCTTTACAGGCGCAACACATTGCCAACGACGATTCGGTTAAGGTAATAACTCCGAAAATTGTGCCGGCAAAACCGGTTGAGCCGGAACCTTGTGCCGAGTATCAGTTGCCGAGTATTGATTTGCTTTCTAAGCCTAAAATAACAGCAGCTGTAGTGGTTGACCAAAATGAGCTCAAACAAAATGCCGCTAAACTTGAACAGGTGCTTAATGATTTTGGAATCAAGGGGGAAATTGTCGAAGTTCGTCCCGGTCCGGTAGTAACTCTTTATGAGCTTGAGCCTAAAGCCGGTACTCGTACGGCGCGGGTTATCGGACTTTCGGACGATATTGCCCGTTCAATGGCGGTACCGTCGGTGCGTATGGCCGTGGTTGCCGGACATAGTACCATCGGGATTGAACTACCAAATGAAAAACGCCAAACAGTATGGATTCGTGAATTGTTTGAAGATAACGAATTCAGGCACAGCAAAAATATTTTGAATGTAGCTCTCGGTAAAGATATCGGCGGGCAAAACGTGTATGCCGATATTTCAAAAATGCCTCACCTGTTGGTAGCCGGTACAACCGGTTCCGGAAAATCAGTAGGGGTTAATACGATGATTTTATCGTTGTTATATAGGATGACACCGGAACAATGTAAGTTTATCATGATTGACCCGAAACAGCTCGAATTCTCAATGTATAATGGAATACCGCATCTGTTGACCCCGGTGATTACCGATCCGGCAAAGGCAGTAGTAGGACTCAAATGGGCAGTGCAAGAAATGGAAAAACGCTATCGTCAAATGGCATTATTAAATGTGCGCAATATTGCCGGATACAACAAAAAAGTAGAGGATATGCGCAGCACCGGCAAAGAAATTAAAAAGACCATTCAAACCGGATTCGACCGTGATACCGGACAGCCGATTTATGAAGAGCAGGTGATAGATACTTCGCCGATGCCGTATATTGTGATTGTGGTCGATGAAATGGCTGATTTGATGTTGGTTGCCGGCAAAGAAGTAGAAGGAGCCATTCAACGTTTGGCACAAATGGCACGCGCCGCCGGAATCCATCTGATTATGTCTACTCAACGTCCGTCGGTTGATGTGATTACCGGTGTGATAAAATCAAACTTTCCTAGCCGTATCAGTTTCCACGTTACTACCAAAATCGACAGTGGTACAATTTTGGGAGAAAAAGGTGCCGAACAGCTTTTGGGAATGGGGGATATGTTGTTTATGTCATCAGGTATGCGCCCGATTCGCGTTCATGGTTGCTTTGTGGCAGATGATGAAGTTGAGCGCGTGGTTGAATATATCAAATCACAGGGTGAACCGAAATACGTATCGGAAGTTACTGCCGGAGAGCTGAATACTAAAGATTCCGGACCGGTGTTTGATAAAGGCGAATTCGGCGGCGGTAATGATGAAGAAGATTTGTATCGTCAGGCGGTGGAAATTGTACGAACCGATAAAAAAGCCTCTACCAGTTATGTTCAGCGCAAACTACGCATTGGATACAATCGTGCAGCCAATCTGATTGAACGTATGGAACAAGA
>DEST01000100.1 GCA_002361365.1 Alphaproteobacteria bacterium UBA3307 | reverse complement strand
AAGTATGTTTTTGACGACGTGTACAAATTAAAGGCACACGAGGAAAAAATATACAAGTAATAAGCCATTAGACAAAGTTTTAAAATGTTTAGTATTTGGGAATATTGTTAATGCACTTATCCGGATTGGCTTGACAATAAGCGTTGTTGTTATGGTACTCATAAAGTTCTTTGCGATTTTCACGCAATTTGCCGGCGACAAGAGCAGAACAAGAAGAAATCAGTAACAAAGCCATAACAAAAAGAATTTTTTTCATAGAGTTTTCCCTTAGATGATGGATTTCAAACTTAGCAAAATCAGTGTAATCAAAACAGTTTTTGCCGTAAAAGACCAAAAAACAGGGCCTTCATACGATGCACTGCATTTCCATAAACCGCGCAATAATATATAAGCATATACCGAAAATATCGTAACAATCAAAATATGTACGCCGATTCCGGTCAACAATCTGCCGCCGCCTAAAAATACAGAAACAATATTTGAAAGCGTAAATAATACCACACTCTTGCCACAAAGTGTGCCTCCTGCACATATCTGACGCAATACACTGTTGTGTGTGGTATTGGTGATAATACTGAGCAAAAACAAACCCAGCACCCCAAAAAGCCAAAATGTTATTTTGAGAGAATATTCACCGTTTGCTAATTTTTTGAACATATATTATCCTACTTAAAAATACGTTTTTATCTCAATATAAGGTCTAATTCCTAAACTTTGTTTAAAATCCGAAATATATTGCAACATTTCTCCCCACTCGGTCCAACGGTCCACAAATTGTTTTGCAAATTCAGGAGATTTGGAGAGTTGAACTTCAATTATTTTTTCTAGCAAGCTGCGAGAACCTGATTGCATTTTTGCAAAATCGATGTGCAATTTTTTATCGGCATCAAACCCAAAAGCACCATACTCACGCAAATAATTATATTCTATTAAATCAGCCATTCTATGAGCTTCCATATCACTCGGATAAGCCTTCATAAAATGACGTTTAACAATCCAAGTAACATAAATCGATTTCAGTTCTTCGGCAGTGATGATTCCTGCCTTAACATATTCCGGCATCATTGCGGCAGAAACCATATCGGCCTTGTGTTCTTCAATAATATGCTGATAAATGCCGAGTGCAGTCTGATAGCTGCTGTCCGGTCCCAAAGAATGTCCGTTTTCGTGTCCGATGGTAAAAATATGGTCGTATTCGTTATCATAATATTGATGCAATTCCGGAGATACCAGTTTTTGCAAAATTTTTTGCGTATTTTCCGATTCGGCACTATGTCTTACTTGGCGATGATATACATTTCTTCTGCCTCCGCCGTGTGCAAGACTCGGCTTGTCATTATTAGGCAAGTTTTGTGCGAGTGTGATTCCTCCCCGACAAAGGGCATAATCCCCACTGAGAGCTGCAATATCAACATCAACCATTGTTTGTTTAAGTCCCTTTTCAGCACCTACATTTTGCTCATATTTATCAGCATATGGCATTAAAGCGGCCAACTTAGTCATTTCGTGTTTAAACTTCAGTAATAAATCCGTGCCTTCTTTATTGACAACACCTACTCTGATACCGAGCATATCTTTTGGCACCGGATTGATGTTCAGCTCAGACAAACGAGCACACAATTCTTGGTCTGAAAACAACTGTGGTGTTAAATGATCATCATAATTTTCACGACTTAAAGTAAATTCCAGTTGAGTATTTTGCATTTCAGCCCAATGTTTATCGGCTAAAATATCCATTTCCTCATTATTTTGCAACAACGCTTGGGCTTGCCAACCGAGATAATCTTTAAACAGCTCGTCTGTTGCGAAATGTGCTGCGCATTCCAGCTCATTGGCAATCTCCGCAAATTCATCAGCAAAATATTCTGTATAATCAATAGCTTTCAATAAATCGCCATCACGCCGTACCATTGTTCTGGCACTTAAAATCTTGCGCACTTCATCAACTTTTCCGGCATCAAGCATTTTATTAATAGTAGTCCGCAGCTCGGTCGAATCCATATCTGTAGGATAAAAATTACGTCCGACAAACTGATGTATTCCCTCAAATATTTCGACAGGCTCTTTATCTATTCCGTTAGAGCCGGCAACACCATTGAGCGAATTAAAAAGCCTAAGCGTATTAGCAGCATACGGACTTTTTTCGGCAGCAACTTCAAGTGCTTGCTTTTGCACCAAATTCATCGGATGGTCCATTTCCAACGCCACATCATTGATAATCCGTGCGGCATTAACCAGATATTGTAATGCCTTTTTATCTCCTTGCGCCAAATTTTTATAAGCTTCACTATTTGAGTCTATAAGCACCACTTGACGCATTTGCTCGGTTACCTTTTTTTTGATTTCCGCTGCTGAATAATTGATTTTAAACCCGTTAATTTTCATAATTTATCTCCACTGTCTTAAATTTATAAAACTCAATATTTCTCAAAGCCACATCTTCTGAAATTTGCGCGCGTTGCAACAGCATTGTCAGCAATTCATTTTCCGTATCCGGACGTTCATCTGCTGACAGAAGCGCAATTTTTTTATGATACTGCACATATACTCCGTCATCTGTTTCTAAATAATTAACTAAAGGAATATTTTCGGCTTTTTCTATTTTTTCTAAGTCTGTCATAATGTAAATTTTTGCTTTTTCAATAGGTTGCTTTATTTTAATAGCCGCCTTGCGGGCAATTTCAATGGCTCCGACAACAATTCCCTTGTTTTTACCGACTTTAGCGCGAGAAAAAACTTCGCGGTTGCCGGAAGTAAAAAAGCGTACATACACATATCCTCGGTCAAATAGTCGATAGTTTTCCGTCGTTTTTTGAGGCCAAATCGCTTTTTGCCTTTGTGGCAATTCAAGATTAAGCGCAAAATATTTTTTCAATCCATCGCCGTAATTATTTATGTAAGTCTGCAAATTAGCTTTTTGCTGTGCCAATCCGGATTCTTCCGTAGAATTATCCTCAAACCACGAAGCATAATCTTCTTCCCATGCTTTTGCCAGTTGGGTATCAACTTCATCAAAAATATGAATTTTATAGTGATTTTTCTGTGCCAAATATGCAACTTCTTCTATCAGCATATCCGAATTCGGTACAGTAATATTTTTTTGTAAATCAGAAAGAAAAACCACAAAGCTTTCCGGTTCTTGCAAAAACGCGTTAATATTTTTTTCCGTCTGCGCCACATTATCGGTCATATCAGAAAGTTCTATTTCCTCTGTCAAAAAAATTTGACGTAATAATTCCTCATGCGCCGCGATATCGCAGTCTTGCTGATGTACCAACACAATATAGCTGATTTTGTTGTGTTTTTTAATTTCTCGATATAGTTTTTCCAGAACTTTTTGAGATTCCGGCGTTATTTTTTGCGGCACCACTGCCATTTTAACATTTTGCGTCCGATAATTTTCCAGATGATTCATATAACTGGCAACATCGGTCTTAGGGCTTTCTTTGCCGGCATAAAAAACAGCGGCAATCACCGGATTTATGACTTCTTTAACTTCACGCACCCGACCATAGTCAACTGCTTTCTCATAATTAGCAAATGTGTTGTGCTCAAAACGATGTACATTCAGCCGCACCACCCCGAAAAAAATAAACAGCCACAACAGTCGTTGCAGCCATTTTCTTATATTTTTTTTGGTACTCAACTGCATTATTGCCTCAAACTTTTATGCCGCATTTGCGCAAATTATCACAAGAAAGTGCAATAACAGCATCTTCCAGTTTTTCAATAATCGGCTCATCTAAAACTGCAACCACTTGTTTTTTTTCGGTGTTAATTGTCAAATACTGCGCTCCGTCTTCGCATTCCAACCAATAACGCACATCGCCGTTTTTATGCTGATTTGCCTGCAAATTGGCATCAATTTTATCCAAAGCCGTAACCAAACGGGATTCCGGAGTTTGTTTATCTTCATATTCGCGCCAAATTGTAAAAATTTGTTCGCCGAGTTCTTCCGGCAGCAAATCACGATATTTTTCCATTGCTGCCAATTCTTGCATATCTTTAAGTTTTTTTGCTTCCGGATGCGCACGCTGCACTGCTTTGGTGCAATCTCCGGTTTCGGCTTCGGCAATATCGTGTACCAATGCAAGTTCCAACAGCCGTGTATAATTATACCGATGTTTCAAATACGGATAAACCATCATCAACAGCCACGCCAACTTAAAACTGTGTGACGAATCGGTTTCGCTCGTCCCGTCTGAAAGCAAGGTTGCCCGTTTTACAAGGCAAACTTTGTCCAGAACTTTCATAAATTCAAGTATTTGTTCAATTTTACTTTGCATTTTTACCTATAAACTTTTTACCGCCCAAATACGGTTGCAATTTAGCAGGAATCCGCACCGTTCCATCTGCTTGCTGATGATTTTCGATAAACGGCACAAGTGCACGCGGCGTAGCGATACCGGTATTATTCAGCGTATGGCAAAAATGCACTTTGCCGTCGTTACCGCGATAGCGCAAATTGGTGCGGCGAGCTTGCCATTCAGTAATATTTGAGCAAGAATGCGTTTCGCGATAGCAATTTTGTGACGGAACCCACGCTTCCAAATCATATTGCCGATATTTCGGCGCACCCATATCACCGGTGCAAACTTCCAACACCTGATATGGTAATTCCAAATCCTGCAGCACTTCTTCTGAAATCTGCAACAAAGTTTTATGCCATTTTTCACTCTCTGCCATATCATTTTTACAAATCACGAATTGCTCGGTTTTGAAAAATTGATGTACTCGCACCAATCCGCGTGTATCCTTACCGGCGGCACCGGCTTCACGGCGAAAACACGGTGAAAATCCGGCATATAAAACCGGTAAATCAGCTTCCGTCAACATTTCATCGGCTCTGAGCGAATTTAAAATCAATTCTGCCGTGCCGGACAAATACAAATCATCGGCCGGCATATAATAAATTTCATCACGCGCAAACGGCAAATACCCCTGATTAAACAAAGGCTTTTCCTTAGATATTGCCGGTACCGTAATCAGCGTAAACCCATGTGCTCTGAGTTTATCCATCACCAGCATATGAATAGCCAATTCCAACTGCGCCAAGTCATTTTTAATGGCGTATGTGCGTGAACCGGAAACTTTGGCAATGCGCTCCATTTCGCTCCAGTCGTTAATTTCCATCAACTCGATATGGTCTTTCGGCTCAAAATCAAAATGCGGAATTTCGCCGACCTTGCGCCGCACCACATTTGCCGAATCATCAGGTCCGTCCGGACTTTCCTCACTCGGATAATTCGGCATTCTTAGCATCATATCATTGAATTTTTCTTCCAGAACAGCCAATTGTTCCTGTTCCTTTTTAAATTCTTCTCCCACGGCCTTACTTTTGGCAATAATTGCCGGACGTTCTTCATTTGATGCGGATTTAATCGAATTACTGAGTTTATTTTTTTCTTCTGCCAATGCTTGTGATGACGTTTTAAGTTTGTTCATTTCATAAAATGTAGCGAGCAGTTCATCGACTTTTTCAGCCGCAAAACCTTTACGTCCCAAGCTCTTTTTTACCCAATCGGTGTTATCTGCAATAAATTTAATATCCAACATATTTTTTTGCCTTAAAATAAAATTAAACCCAGAGGGGATTATACGTTGTTTCTGCAAGATTACAATACAAATTTTCATATTTTGATTGATTTTTGCACAACGTTGATATAGCTTATAGCAAAATATAACCAAAAGAGGAAATAATGTTTGAAAATAAATGTATTTTAACCGGTGTAAAACCGACCGGGAAACCGCATATCGGCAACTATTTCGGCGCCATTCTTCCGGCAATAAAAATGGCAAACGAGGCGGCACGTTTCAATCTGTTTATTGCGGATTATCATGCGATTAATTTTATGAAAGATGCACAAATGTTGCAACAGGAAATAAAAGAAATTGCCTGCATTTATCTTGCCGCCGGTTTAGACCCTAAAAAGCATTATTTCTATCGGCAATCCGATATTCCGGAAATCAATGAAATTACCACGATTTTATATGCCTTTACCCCTAAAGGATTTATGAACAAATCTCACGCTTATAAAGCCGCGGTTGATAAAAATCTGGAAGCCGGAAAGCCTACAGACGATGGTATCAATATGGGATTATATACTTATCCGACACTGATGGCAGCCGATATTTTGGCTATGGATACCGATATTGTTCCGGTCGGCAAAGACCAAATTCAGCACGTTGAAATTGCCCGCGATATTGCCGGTGCCATCAATGCTTATTATGATAAAGAGCTGCTGAAACTTCCGGATTATGTAACCGCGAAAAATGTTGCCGTATTGCCGGGAACAGACGGTCGCAAAATGAGCAAATCCTATAATAATGTTATTCCGATATTTGAAGATGATAAAATCATCAAAAAAGCCGTTTATTCAACCATAACGGATTCACGTCCGATGGAAGAACCGAAAAATCCTGATGAGATTATCGTATATCAAATTTATAAATGTATTGCCCCTCAAAATAAAGTTGAAGAAATGGCCGCCGGCTTGCAAGCAGGTAAACTCGGCTATGGACATATCAAGGCGATGCTTTTGGACGTAATTTTAGAGCAAACCAAAGATGCCAAGGATATTTACAATTACTATATGGCGCATTATGATGAGGCCTTAGGCGCTCTGGAAGAAGGTGCCGCGAAAGCGCGTCCGTTTGCTCAAACCACATTGGCACGCCTTAAAGAAACCCTGTTCGGAAATTTGTAAACAACCCAAAAATGACAGAAAAAATGTACTGTCATCCTTGCAAAAGCGAGGATCTCATAACAGAAAAAATGTACTGTCATCCTTGCGAAAGCGAGGATCTCGATAGTTAAGAGATTCTCGGTTCTTGCCTGTCGGCAAGCCCAAGAATGACAGAAAAAGGTGCCTGCCCAAGAATGACAGAAAAAAAGAGATTCTCGGTTCTTGCCTGTCGGCAAGCCCAAGAATGACAGAAGGGGTGCTTGCACGAGAAAAAAGAATAACAAACAAAAAAACAGCGACCTCATGCCCAAAGCACAAGAGCCGCTGTTTTTTTAAAACTTTTTTTGCCGAACAGTCATACTCGGTTCTCGCCTGTCGGCAAGTCCAAGAATGACAGTTGACGAAAGTTTTAACGTTTATACAGGAAACGTCCTCGCGTGGTTACGCCATAGGACATTCCCTGTTATGTTGCGGGGTTACCACATCCGCGGCAGCTCGGCCTCGTTGATACCGAGATCCTTGATTGCCTTGTGGTTCTTCTGCACCTTGCGTAAGGTGATAGAAAAACCTACCTCAGCCTTGAGACGATTATGCCACATGTCGCGCACAAAGGTCAGGTTCTGCTGCTTTCCGTAATCCACACTTGCGTGGATGCGGATAGGTGTGCCCCAAATTTCGTAGCCCACATACAGACCTACGGCCCATCCCATTGTTGAAGCTCGGTTGTCCAACTTGGTCAGGGTCTTGGTGGTTGTGGTGGTGGTCCCGTAGTCATCTACAGACTTATCCACCGTCGTACCGGCCTCCTCTTGATAGTCGCGGCAATATTTATAGCTGAACTCTCCATAAGGCGCGAATATCAGGTGATGGTTGCAGAACTGTAGGAAGTCGGGCATCAGGTAGAGACGCCCCATTGCGTTCCACTGCTTGAATTTCGCCTGATCCATACTAGTTCTGTCGGGGTGTCCAATGGTACAGGTTCCCGTTACCGAGAACCCCCAATGGTTACCGAGCCAACCCATCTCGAGGCCTCCGCCGAAGCCGTCCTTGCCGTCGAAGCTTTCATACTCACCAACGACACCCATAAAGATGCCGCGGTGAGCAGCCGACTTAATCACCGTGGGGACGGTGGAGTTGCCGGCGTAATCTTCTACCACGTCACGGTAGTACCCTTTCGAGTTTACCGTCTGTTCGTAGTTCCATTTGTTGCCGAGATGCTTTGCGCTATACTCGACGTCAGCAGGATTACTACTAACGCTTTCGGACGTGATGTCCTGAGCATTTACGTTAACTACTACGATGGCGGCTACTATTGCGGTGAAAATATTCTTTTTCATAATTTTTGTTTTTTTGTGGAGAGGGCGGTGTTTTTTGCCTCCTCCGGTTAATAATATATTGTTGTTCCGCGCTGTGCTTGGGGATTAGCCCACAGACACAGCCGGAACGAAAAAATCAAAAATCAATTATGAGTCTTAGTCGCCCACGTAGGAAGACCAAGAACCCATAAAGGTACCAGTATAAGAATCGGTAGCTGAAAGCACACCGTTCTTAATGGTAAGAGTATATCGACTCGTCTGAACGCTAGGTCTGCCGTTCAAAGTGTGACTCTCATCCCACTTGCACTCACGTGCGGTAGAATAAGACTTATTGGCACGCTGGATACCGTCGCGCTCCCAAATCATATGATTAGGAGTATCAACGGCCGTGGTGTTTACCCACGTTCTGCTACCGCTGTCATAAGTTCCACCGTTGTAGGTGGTGACATTGGTCTTTTCAGCGTACTCAAAGTGCCACTCGGGCTTCGATGCGCCCTTGCGAACAACAACCGGCAGAACGACGCCATTCTTGAATCGCAGGCTCCACGTATAGTCGTAAGAGTCGTGCAATTCGTTGTTGGCAACGGTCTGAACGGCGCTGACAATCTCGCCCCAAGGCTCGGGGAAGAATGTCGGCTCCTGAGGCTTCTTTTCAACAGCCACGCGGATGATACCGGGGGCTGCGGACTGCTTAGTGTTGTCACCAACAGCGTACTTGAGAGTAGCTGTATAGTTATACACCTTGTAGTCATTCACCTCAGAACCGCCGTTGACGGCGTCCGTGTTCGAAACGTTGACCGATGCCTTGGTGAACGTATAGGTCTTACCCTTGTACGTCACACTGCAAGCAAACGGATCAACTGCCTCCCACTCATTGGTCTGCTTGGAAGCATCCAATGTAGCGACAGACTTAATCGAACGAGTCTCTCTGGTCCAACTGAAAACAGCTCCGTCGACGTTCTTGGAAGCGGCGTTGGAAGACACGACCGTAGCAGTGGGGTTGCCCGTGCTGTGGTTAGTGTTCTTCTCGATGTTGTTCCAGCTGCTCTTTGGAGTCAAAGAGCGACCGTCGAAGGTTGCGAAGCTTATTCTCTCCTCACGACCGGTTGTATATTTGATAAGCCAGTTCAGGCTCCAATCTACACGGTCATCAGAGTAAACCTGCTTTGCCGAGCTGTTTTCCCATCCCTCAGAAGCCACTGCTTCTGCCAGCACCTTGATGGTGCCGGGGGCAGCCACAACCTTACTGTTATTCCCGAAGGTATAAGTAAGGTTGTCTGTGTAATTATACACGCGATACTCTCCAACCGTGTTACCGCCGACTACGTTAGCCTTGTTTGCGGTGTTGATGGTGAGGTCGGTATAAGTTACACTCTTGCCGCGATAGCTGACAGTCATACGCACGGGCTCGGTTGAGCGCCAGCGATTCTCCTGCTTGCTACCGGTCAGCTGTGCGGTGCTGCTGATGGGGCGTGTCTCGCGCTCCCAACGGAATTCAAAACCATTCACAGTTCTGCTCATCTCACGACGGTTAGAAACTGAGCCGACAAATGCATTGCCGGTGGTCTGATTCTCGTTGTCCTCTATACTCTCCCAATTGGTTTCGGGAGCGAGGTCACGGTCGTCAGAGCAACGAGCCGGCGTACGGATGATGTTTCCGTCGCTGTACTCAATGCGATAGACCGGAGTCCAAACGATAGAATCGTTGAACACAACGCGAGTTCCGTCGAGGGACTCAAAGCCCTCCTTTAAAATCTTAACGGCGGGCTTCTGCAACAAAACACTCTCCTGAGCCTGCTGGTTGTAACCATAGTACTCAGTATCAATGGTGTTGTGCAGACGAGCCTGATCGTAATTAGCATCACTGCTAACCACACTCTCCACGTGGCTGTTGTTCTCCTTCATCACCGGAGTAATGAACTCGAACTCAACCTTTACATAGCTGTCCTTATATTCAGCAGACTCGTGGTAGAAACCGTAGTCAGTTGTAATAGGCTCAGCGTTGTTCGTGATGAGTGCGCTGAACTTGTCAGTGCGACCATTTACCGTCCAGTCACCTTCGGTGCGGACCTGAGAAGCGTTACCCTTTGCAAGGGTGTTATCACGCTGCCAAGCATAGCCGAAGCTGCTCACCGTCTTAAGATATTCGTCAATCGTAATGATGTTACGGTTGAGAATAATATTCTTAGTGTTGGTGTGCTGTTCGCCCGACTTCATCGTAAAGACTTCGTCAAAGCTGCAACGCTCGGTTGTGGCGTCGATGATTTCGCGGTTCTTATTGATGGCCTTGGCGCCATCAATTTCGTCCTCGCTGAGGAGGAGTACCTTAAAGGTGTCTCTCAACTCAACGCTGAAGGTTTTGTCGGCCACGATGCCGTTGCCTACCACCTCCTTGTTCAGCTCCCAAACTACCTCGCGGCAGATGCTGTCGCTGACGTAAGCGGCGCGGGTCTGATACTTTGTAGTACCCGGCAATGTGTTGATTGCCTTGACGCGGGCACTCTTGGTGCGTATGTACGGGAGCTTACGGAGGGTGTCTCGCACCTCGCGTTCGATGCGATTATTAACGCAGTCGAGGTAGGCGATGTTGCCATCCTCGATCATTGCGCTGTAACGAACGCTGTCCTTGTACTCCTTGCGCGAAGCAGAGGAAGTAACAAGGGAGGTGAACGTCTGGCTTGCGCTAGTATTCTCCTGAGTGTACTTCAGGGAAACATTGCGCAATGCCTCGACGACGGCGTAACGGTCTTCTTTATGGCTAACCCAGTCGCTACTGGTGCCGTTCTCCTTCAGACCGGTCACCTTCTCGGTGATGGTCCAAGGGGTTTCAACTTTCCAACCACGATTGATAATGTCGTAGTTGAAATTGAACTCGAGACCCGGAACGGTCGGCTGAGCCGTCGGGTCGTAGTCCTGCGTCTGGAACGACTCGCGCTCAGCGCGATAGTCGTCCTGACAACCGGTCATTAAAAGATTCAACACTACGGCCACCATTAAGACGACCAGATAATTAACTCTCTTGGCAGCTGCCACGTAAGCAGCGAAATTCTTTTTTGCCATACTCTTTTCTATTTTTTGATTTCTAATTTCTATTTTTTGTGGTTTTCTATTCCTCTTTCTGCCTGAGATTCTCGGTTCGCTGATGCGCCCAAGAATGACTGTACAGGTGGGAAATTCATACGCGCGTCTGCCGAAAACCTCTCAACAAAACGCGGAAAAATCTCAACCCGACATCACGATGGCAGGAAGAGTATATAGAAATATTCGGATATAATGCACTTAACCTAACGAATAGATTTTCAGCATTCCGAATAAGGAAAAATTCAAATTGTTGTTTTTTGTTGCACAAGATTCTCGGTTCGCTGACGCGCCCAAGAATGACAGTGCAGATTCTGTATGAGATTCTCGGTTCGCTGACGCGCCCAAGAATGACAATACAACGCAAAACAACAGAATAAATTATCCTCCACCACTTTAAACAAAAATCTATGAAAAACATTCTTTGTCCAACATATAAACGTTAAAACAAAAGTTTTTCAAAAATAATTTCATAAAAGTAGAATAAGGATAATTTTGTATCATTCATAAAGTAGCATAATTTTTTGCCGTTTGCAAGCAAAAAATACATCTTTTTGAAAAATTTTTGACAAAAGTACAATGCGCCGCTTTTGAGTTTATTTTGTTGAAAAATTGCCTAATAACCGCACTTATTTTTGCACATTAAATATATCTTAAACTTTGCACGCTAAACTCACTCGTATATGTTAAACTTCAGAGGTACAAAAAATGAATACTCTTTTCAAAACTATCGGCTTGGGCGTTTTGGCGCTGATGCTTAACGCTTGTTCCACTATGAATAACAATACCGCCGCACCGGAGCGTTACAGCGACTTGCATTTTGATAACAAAGCTCCTATTGAGCTTATGGTTAAAACTGTTGAAATAAAGTCGGAATTTACACCGTCGTTCACTCGCCCGAATATTGAACATTTGTTCCCGATTTCTATTGAAAAAACCGCTAAAACGTGGGCTAAGGAACGTTTGGAAGCCGCAGATTTTTCCTCTAATCGTACGGCAGAATTTATTATTCAGGACGCCAGCGTTACCGAGGCAGAGGAAAAATCCGACCAATTACTGCTTAAAGACCGCCTTAAAGACCACGCAAGTCTTAAAGTTTTGCTCCGTATTATAGACAACAAAACTTCCGCCAGTACCGGAGTCGAGGCTTGGCGTGATTTGACTATGTCGGTCGATAGCAGTATTGAAGATAAAGAACAACACTGGAATGAAATGGTTGTAAATCTGTTTCAAGCTTTCGACGATAGTATGGAAAAAAACATAAATCAGTCCTTGAATATGTATATCAAAGACAACAACTCCATCAGCACATATTAGTTTGTCTGCTATGCGAATCCGACAACATTCACGCTTAGTGAGTGGCAAAACGGTTTTTACGCGGATTCGGAGTGCTCAGTTGCATAATCGGTAAGGCAATTTTAAACATTGTCCCATCGGCCTTTTGCGCCAAACAATGTCCATATAACACCGCCGCACGCCCGGAAATAACCGCGGTATCTTCATATTCAAAATATTCATTTGCCTCAACGTCAGGCAGTTCTCCATTGAACCCCGAACCTAAAATATATTGCGTATGCCCTAAACTGTCTGTGATGCAAAAATCCTTTTGAAGCAAACGAATCCGCTCAGCAGAATTGTTTTCTATCCGCAAGCAATACGCCCAGAGTTCATACCGTTTATCATCGCTGTCCAACAACTCCGGATACGCCGAAACTACAATATTTTCGGTTTGGGCAACATTATAGTCCGTTTCATTCAAATTTTGCATTATAAATCCTCCGTAAACTGTGTTAAGGATTCATTAACCTTTATAAAAGTGCAAGCGGATTCTGAAGTTATCAAGAGAGTTATGCACAAATAATATTTGTAAACATCACCCAACCACGGACAAAAAAACACCTCCGACTTGCGCCGGAGGTTGGAGTTTCATGAAGTATTAAAAAAACAAATTATTTATTTTCCGCAACTTCGCCTTCTGTTTTTTCTGCTTCGGCAGCAGCAGCTTTTTCTGCCGCAACACGAGCCAAATCTTTGGCGCCTTTAGCGTTGACATCACGGTCAACCAACTCTATTACAGCCATCGGTGCGCAGTCGCCATAACGGAAACCTGACTTCAACACACGGGTATAGCCGCCGTTGCGTTCTTTATAACGTTCTGCCAAAGTTGAGAAAAGTTTGGAAACAACTTCATTATTGCGTAAAAAACCTGCAGCCAAGCGACGACTGTTCAAATCGCCTTTTTTAGCATAAGTAATCATTTTGTCGGCAAAAGTTCTGAGTTCTTTAGCGCGGGTTAAAGTGATTGTGATTTGTTCATGTGTCAGCAATGCGCCGGTCAGGTTAGAAAACAAAGCTCTTCTCTGGCTTTTCGGCATACTGAATTTTTTATGTGCGTCACCGTGTCTCATGGTGTTTTCCTTTCTTTTTCTCTGTGCTTTGCTGGGCAAAGCGGATTGTTACTACGCTCTTACTACGGTTGCCGCAAGCGGCTCATACATAAAAGCAATCTGTTTTTCGTACACGCTGATAACATATTATTTTACCAAATGCAAGCAGAATCTTAGCTGATGTTATGAAATTGTTTTAAAACTTAACGCAAAGCTTTGTATATATAACGGCATAGTTATATATAACTATTTGATTTTCAATAATAAATATTTATATCTAAAAAGTATGGAAAATCAGTTATAAGAGCAAAATCTTTAACTTTTATTTACCATTTTCCCCCTATACTGCCGAAAGTAATTTGGTGTAAGGGAAAGAAATGTTCAAGAAAACAGCGGCAATTTTATGGATTTTTACGGCGATTTTTTATGTACAAAACGCTATGGCATCAGTATCTTCGATTATGGTAAACGCCGATGACGGCAGGGTTATGTATGAAGCTCGTGCCGATGAGCTTAGGTATCCGGCGTCGTTGACAAAGTTAATGACGTTATACATTACCTTTAATGCGCTTGAAAACGGACGCTTGAAGTTGACTGACAAACTCAAAGTTTCGCGTGTGGCGGCGAGTCGTTCTCCCTCTAAATTGGGAGTGCGTGCCGGAGAAAGTATTACGGTAAAAGATGCTATTATGGCTGTGATTGTTAAATCCGCCAACGATTGCGCCACAGTTTTGGCAGAACATTTTTCCAAAAACGAGGCGGATTTTGCTGTTTTGATGACTAAAACCGCACGCAAACTCAAAATGAACCGCACTACATTTAAAAACGCTTCCGGTTTGCCTAATTCATTGCAAAAAACAACAGCGCGGGATATGTCAAAACTGGCAATGGCCGTGTATCATCATTTTCCGCAATACTATAAATGGTTTGCAGTTCAGAGTTTCCGCTATAAGGGACAATTGATAACCGGTCATAATCGTCTTTTGAAAACATTTTCCGGTGCCGATGGTATGAAAACCGGTTATACGGCTGCATCGGGGTATAATATCATAACATCAGCCAAGCGTAACGGTAAGCGCGTGATTGCCGTAACTATGGGTCATCGCTATGTGGGCGAGCGTGATAAAAAAGCCGCTCTGATGATGGATAAAGGTTTGACTGCTCTCAAGCGCTCACAATGGGTAGATGTGGCAGCACTGACACAAGAAATAAATGGCGGAAAAACAACGCAAACTGCCGCTGTCAGCGGAAGTAGAAAAATACTGATGCCGGTTGTAGCCAAGCCAAATTTATATGCCGGAACCGATGGAAGTATAGCGTCCTCAACGCAAGCTCAAAATTCTGATATTTCAGCAATTATTCAAACTGCCGCCACGGATTTGCATACAACAAAAATTTATATGCCTGTAAAAGCAAAACCGACAGAAAAGACTGTGGCAAACAATACAAATCTGACGCAAAAATCAGCCGTTTCCAAAGGGGATTATGCCATTCAAATCGGAGCATTTTCTGATTACAAACGTGCCAAAAGCTATGCTACCGACGTCAAGAATAATTTAGCCCAAAAGTATGCCGCGTATACTATTGAGGTAGAAAAAGCAAACAGTGCCGACGGGATAATGTATAGAACTAAATTGGTCGGAATGGAAAAGTCTACTGCAGACAAAATCTGCCGTAATATGAAAAGCCTCAAAAAGTCGTGTATGGTGGTGGCACATCATCAAACTTCTTCTAATTGGGCACAAAAATAATGGCTGATACTCCGATTATTATAATCAGCAGCTCGGTTGCAGGTGTCGGCAAAACAACTCTGGCGCTGAATTTGGCGGCGGCCTTATGGTCAGATGACTATAATGTAAGCTTGTTTGCGCCGCACAATCAGACTGTTGCTGATTTTATGGTTCAACGCCAAAAAATTTGCGAGCAAAACGCTATTGCCCTACCTATGCCTAAAATTATTGATAATATAAATGCGGCTGGTAATGACAGCAATAAAGAAGTTATTATTGCCGATATTCCAACTGCCGAAAATCAGCAATATGCCGATGTTTTTGCCGCGGCACATACCCTAATCAGTCTCGGCCGCACGCCGGCAGATTTGCAATGGGAACTGACACATCCATATATGAACTTGATATGGGAAGCCAAAAAGAATGTGGCCTCTCGCGGAATTAAATATTTAAATTGGATTGTTGTATTAAATGAGACGGATATTCCGACACAAGATACACAAGATGCTCTGAAAAATGCAGCAAAACGTTACGGTTTCAGGGTGGCGGAACCACTGCATACTCGCGCGGCTTTTCGCTATATCGAAAACGGATATTGTGCGGCAGATATGGCAAAATTCCGTCAGCTTTTTAAAATGTCGATGTCTGATGTTTATGCACGGCGCGAAATTTTGACTTTAACCGACTTTTTGTGGCAAGGGAAATAAACTTTTCATAAAATTATTCCGTTGTAAAATCTAAAACTTCACACACAACATCATAGTCAAAACCGGCGCGAATAAGAGTGCCCATATCTTTTTGCCGAAACTCACGGCGCGTTTCTGATGGTCGATAGGGGCCGATTTTTTTACGTTTAGCTAATTTCAGTGCCATTTCCAGCGGATTATATTCTTGCTCTGATAAAATTTCCTCGACCTCTGTGGGGTCAATTCCTTTGGCACGAAGTTTATTTTGAATATAACGTGCCGGTTTGCCGGCATTGAGATAGCTCCGCACTTTGATTTGCGCAAAACGGGTATCATCCAAATAGTGCAATCGTTCAAATTCAGCCAACACATCCTCTGCCCATTGATAGGCCTCTGACTTGTTCCATTCCGGATTTTCACGCGCGTAGGAATCAATCCGCCGTTGTAAAACGGAACGTAAATTTTCCACCGATGTTTCAAAACGTTTCAAATAATAAAGTCCGATGTTTTTTAAGCGTTGCGGTGTAATTTTCTTTTGTGGTTTACGACGAGAGCGTTTCGGCAAATTCTCAGTTTCTGTTTCATTTAAATCAAACACTTGAAAAATCCTTCAAAATGAACTAAATAACGAATAAGATTTCTAGAAATATAACGCAAAGAGGTTTTTAAATAATGAACGATAAAAGCATTTCTTTTAATTTGGATAACAACGCCTTTCGCGGACGTATAGTGCGGCTTGATAAGGTAATGTCCGAAATTTTCAGCCACTCACAATATCCGGATAATGTGGCTGCAGCACTTGCCGAAACGACGGCTCTGGGCACTTTGATTGCAAGTTTGATGAAATTTGACGGCATTTTTACGTTGCAAATGCAAGGTACGGGGCCGATTTCCGTGTTGGTTACCGATGTGACCTCTGCCGGCAAAGTGCGTTCGGCCGTAAAATATGATGCCAACGCTATTGAAAAAGCCCAAGAATTGCGTAAAACCGAAGGGCAAATAGAACCAACTCCGCATTGGCTCGAAAACGGAGTGCTTATTTTTACGATTGACCAAGGCAAAAATACCGATTTATATCAAGGAGTCGTGGATTTACAAGGTAAAAATCTGGAAGAATGCGCCCTAAGATATTTCAAAAATTCCGAACAAATTGACACCTATCTGCATCTTTATCTGCAAAAAGACGGAAATGTGTGGAAATCTGCCGGTATTCTGATTCAAAAAATGCCGCAAAAAGGCGGTAAAGAAGGATCTGAAGATGAAACCAAAATCAATGAGCTGTGGAATGAAGATAAAATCCTGATGGATAGTCTGCAAAAAGAAGAAATCTTTAATCTGGATTTGCAAGAAGTTTTATTCCGTTTGTTTCACGAACATCAGGTTCGCGTAAACAAAGAGCAAGAATATTCTTTCGGTTGCCGCTGTAGCCGCGAAAAATTACAGCAAACATTGAGCGCAATGAAACCGCAAGATATAGAAGATATGGTGGAAAATGGTAAGATTACCGCCACTTGCAACTTCTGCGGGCAAGTTTATTCTTTTGATAAAGGTGAGCTTATGAAACATTAGCCTTTAAGGATTGTCTGATGATTTTTCAGCCGTGGTAATTGTGCTCCACGGCTGTATTTTGTTTGCGGATTATAATGGTGCACCGACAGCCTTATAAAAGGCAATTTTCTTTTGTATAATCTTAGTGCGAATTGCCGTATAAGCTCTTTCCGCCGAAATCAAATTTTGCTGTGCCGTAACCACGTCGGAAAACTCAATCAGTCCGTTTTCATATTTTTTCTGTATCAAACTTACGGCGTTGTGCATATTTTGTAACGCGCGATATTGATTCTGTGCACTTTTAACCGCCTCCAAATACGCATTCTGCGCATCTTTTATCTCTGCCACCGCAGCAATAACGGCTTGTTTATAATTCTCAAGCGCTTCGTCTTTTATATATTTTTGTAGCCGCACATTGTTTTGCAAGCTGTTCCAATCCAATAAAGGCAAACTGACAAGCGGCGCATAATTATACGTCTGACTGCTAGAACGAATAAGCTTGCTGCCGCCTTGTGCCGCGTATCCCCATAAACCGCTGATACTTACATTCGGATACAACTCTGCTACCGCCGCTCCAACCAATGCATTTTGCGCAATCAAATTTTGTTCCGCCGCTGCCACATCAGGTCGCAAACGCACAACTTTCGCCGGAAATTCTGTCAGATTATGCGCTTTATTACTTGGTGCCGCCGAAATCCGATGTGCACCGTCTGTTTTTATGTTCAGCTCCGTCGGTAGCACTCCAATAATTGTTGCCAACGCATTGCGATAACTTTCAACTGCCGCTTTATATGTCGGAATCTGCGCTCGCGTGTTTTCCAGCAAATACTGTGCCTCACTGTATGCGGTATCATCGGTCAAACCGCTGTCGTATTTTGCTTTGACCGTTGCAAAAATATCTTGTTGCAGACGCGTATTTTTTTCTGCAAGACGCAAATTTTCCGCACCTTCCAACAAATTAAAGTAATTCGCGGCAATTTCCGCCGCAACCGCTAATCGGACATTCTCAAGCGTATATTTTAAGGCCTTCAAATTTGCACGGTCTGCTTCAATCTGTCGGCGATTTTTACCCCATAAATCAACTTCCCAAGTTGCATCAAAGCCGGTGGTATAATAGTGCGAATCGGCAGCAAGGCCGACATTTTTGCTTTGCTTTTCATAATTATATCCGCCTTGTGCGCTGATTTGCGGCAACGCGGCAACTTTCGTCATTTGTAATTGCGCCCGTGCCTGTTTTATGCGGGCAATTGCGGTTTTAATGTCCGTACTGTTCTGCAACCCTTTTTCCACCAACTCCGCCAGTTGTGAATCGGAGAAATCAATATACCATTTTTGCGGCAACGGCTTTTGTGTACTTATGTTCAAAGTCTGTGCGATTGTCGCATCGGTATACAACTGCGGCTCTTTATAATCTTCCCCGACATTGCACGAAACACATATTGCCCAACCGATGCTTATGTATATAATTTTACGCATTTTGTTTCCTCCGTTGCCGATAAGACTGATAACGTTCTTTGAGTGTTTCAAACACGGCAAATAGCGGCGGCACAAACACAATTCCGACAACCGTTGCCGCTATCATACCGTAAAATACCGCCGAGCCGATGGCAATTTGCGAACCGGCGCCGGCACCTTTTGCCACAATCATCGGCAATACTCCCAAAATGAAGGTAAATGCTGTCATCAGCACGGCACGATATCTTTCTTCCGCACCTTTTTTAGCTGCCTCAATGATACTTAGGCCCTTTTCGCGATACATTTTTGTAAATTCCACAATCAAAATAGCGTTTTTGGCTGCCAGACCAATCAACATAACCAGACCGAGTTGAGCATAAATACTGAGCGACTGCCCCATCAGAAACAAACCGACAAGCGCACCTAAAATCGCAAAAACGGTCGAAAAAATGACCGAAAGTGCCAACAGCCAACTCTCATAAAGTGCCACCAAAAACAAATAACAAAAAATTGATGCCAATGCGATAAGAATAACCGCCAATCCCCGCGTTTCCACTTCTTGCAAACTCAATCCGGTCCACGCAATATCATAAGCCGGCGGTAATTGCTTTTCCAAATTTTCGAGTGTATCAAGCGCTGTACCGCTGCTGACGCCCTCGCGCGACATAGCCGTAACCGACGCCGATGTAGATTGATTAAAACGATAGATAATTTTCGGTGAAAGCTCGGTTTTAACATCAGCAAAACTATCCACCCGAATCATTGCACCGTTTTGCGAACGCACATAAAGTTTACCAATATCTTCCACACTTTGCCGATAAATATAATCGGCTTGCAGAATCACCTTATTCACCTGTCCGCTCAGCGTGATATTATTGATGTAGCGAGAACCGAGATTATTTTGCAATACCGTGAATAAATCCGCCACGCTGATTTTATAATACTCTAATTTGCGGCGATTGATGTCGAGATAAATATGCGGCGTATCAGCGGTAAAGGTTGAAAACGCATAGCTGAAATCTGTATTTTGATTGACAAGTTGCAGATACTTATTCAGTTCTTTTGCCAATGCTACCGGTGAAATATCATTATCATTGGTCATAAATTCTAGCGAAATACCGTTGCTGTTACCTACCCCCGGAATAGACGGCGGTGCAAAAAAGTTTATTTGCGCGGTTTTATTGTCGGCAAATGTTTGCATCAGCTTGTTACGAATCGCATCCAACGATAGATTTTTTGCTTTACGTTCGTTCCATGAATCAAGGCCGACTACACCAAGTGCCACATTTTCTCCGCCTCCGCCGAGCATACTGTATCCGGCAACTGAAATAAAATATTTAATGCCCTTAATACCGGATATTTTTTTGTTTATCTCGGCAATTACCTCGTTGGTACGGTTAATGCTGGAAATATCGGAAAGCTGAACATTGGCAAAGATAATACCTTGGTCTTCTTCCGGCAAAAATGATGTCGGTGTTAAGCGAAAAGCAAGAACAATGGCTGCAATAACAACTAAAATTATGGCTGTTGTCAGTTTAAGCCTTGCCGAAAAATATTCTACCGCACGCACATAATAACCACGTGTCCAATCCAGAAACTTATCAAATTGTCTGAAAAATCCACGAGGAGTATTCTCCGTTTCCGTAGCAAAAAACAGAGCACACAGCGCCGGTGAAAGAGTCAGCGCATTGACCGAAGAAAACACCACCGCCGTTGCAATCGTCACCGCAAATTGCTGATATATTTTTCCGGTTATACCTGCCATCAAACCCACCGGCACAAAAATTGCCAACAGAACCATTGTTGTTGCCACTACCGCACCGCCTATTTCCTGCATAGCCGTAACCGCGGCATCGTGTGCGTTTTTATGTTCAAACTGAATCAGATATTGCACGCGTTCAACCACGATAATCGCATCATCAACCACCAATCCGATGGCCAAAATCATCGCAAACAACGTCAAAATGTTAATGTTGAAACCCAATACATAAATTATGGCAAATGTGGCAATCAGCGAAACCGGAATGGTCAGTAGCGGAATCAGCGTTGTTTTGAGTTTTTGCAAAAAGATATATGTTACCAAAACCACCAAAATAAACGTAATTACCAGCGTATCAATAATACTTTTAATAGAA
>DEST01000037.1 GCA_002361365.1 Alphaproteobacteria bacterium UBA3307 | reverse complement strand
GAGATTCCGGAAATGGAAAAACGCTTAAAAACTCTGCAAATGCAAAGCAATAATAAAAGCGATGTTGAAACCGTGACGCCGGATATGATTGCCTCGGTTGTTTCTAAATGGACCGGTATTCCGGTTGAAAAGTTGGTGGGTAGTGAACGCGATAAATTATTGAATCTTGAAAAAAATTTAGCATTGCGTGTTGTAGGGCAGGATACGGCGCTTTCGGCTGTTGCCAATGCCGTACGTCGTTCTCGTGCCGGTCTGAAAGACCCAAACCGCCCGATAGGATCGTTTTTATTTTTAGGTCCGACCGGTGTTGGCAAAACCGAATTGGCAAAGGCATTAGCTGAATTTTTGTTTGATGAAGAAGGTGCATATATTCGTATTGATATGTCCGAATATATGGAAAAACATTCGGTTGCACGGTTGATTGGAGCTCCTCCTGGATATGTCGGTTATGATGAAGGTGGAGTGCTGACCGAAGCAGTGCGCCGCCGTCCGTATCAGGTTATTTTGTTTGACGAAGTGGAAAAAGCTCATCCTGATGTGTTCAATCTACTTTTGCAAGTACTTGATGAAGGTCATTTGACCGATGGCAAGGGGCGTAAAGTAGATTTTAAGAATACATTTATCATCTTGACTTCAAATTTGATTACGGACGCACGACAAGATGTAATGGCAACGTTGCGTGAGTTCTTTAAACCGGAGTTTTTAAATAGATTAGATGAAATTGTTACATTTAATTCATTGAAAAAAGAAGATATTAGTCGTATTTTATCAATTCAAATAGGTCGCTTGCAACAGCGATTGAGTGAGCGGCACATCAAAATTAAACTTGATGAGCGTGCGCGGGATTGGTTTACCGAAAACGGCTATAATCCGGAGTTTGGCGCCCGTCCGCTCAAACGATTGATTGTGCGTGAGCTGGAAAACCCGCTTTCTGTAATGTTGTTGGATGGAGAAATTGCTGATGGCGGTACTGCATACGTTTCGGCTGATGATAAAGGTATTGTTATAGAAGGGCAGAAACGGCACGAACAACTTAACTAAAAATGTGTACCTTGATTTTAAAAACGGCTCGTAATTTTGTTGCGAGCTGTTTTTTTGCGATAAAAATGTTATTTTTTTGCAAAAAAAACTTGAAAAATTGTGCAAAAATAAGTTATAAAAACGCATAAAAATGATTAAATTCAGGAGATAATAATGTCAGGACATTCACAATTTAAAAATATTATGTATCGTAAAGGTGCGCAAGATGCCAAAAAAGCTCGCGTTTTTGCTAAGCTCGCGCGTGAAATTACTGTGGCTGCCAAAAGCGGTTTGCCGGAGCCGGATAAAAATCCGCGCTTACGTTTAGCTATTCAGGCAGCTCGTGCGGAAAGTATGCCGAAAGATAACATTGAGCGCGCAATTGCCAAGGCTACCACGGTTGCCGGCGGTGCCGACTTTGTGTCTATGCGCTATGAAGGTTTTTCGCCGAATAAAGTTTCGGTTATTGTTGAGGCTTTGACCGATAATAAGAATCGTACGGCAGGTAATGTGCGCACGATTTTCGGTAAACGCGGCGGTCAGATGGGAGAAAGCGGCTCGGTGTTGTTTAATTTTGAACGTATCGGCTATATTCAATATCCGGTTAGTGTTGCCAACGGTGATGAAATGTTTGAAGCGGCGTTGGAAGCCGGTGCCAATGAAGTGGTTACCGATGAAGAAAATCATGAAATCGAAACCCTTCCTGATGATTTGTCGGCCGTAACTTCGGCTTTGGAGGCTAAATACGGCACTCCGTCAGCTTCACGTTTGGATTGGAAGCCGATGGTTAAAGTGGATATTACCGACATTGAAACTGCACGCAAGTTTTTAGATTTTATTGATGCTCTCGAAGATGATGAAGACGTGCAACACGTTTATCACAACGCGGAAATTTCCGATGAGATAATGGCAGAGCTTGCCGGAGAAGAATAATATAATGCGCATCTTAGGCTTAGATCCGAGTTTGACCTCGACCGGCTGGGGTGTGATAGAAGTGAACGGAAACCGTCTGCAATACGTTGCGGACGGTTTTATTCCAACTGACCCGAAAATGCCCATAGAGGATAGGTTGGAGATTATTTTTAAAACACTTAATGACGTGATTGTTGCTTATCAACCGCAGGAAGCCGCTATTGAAAAAACTTTTTTGAATAAAAATCCGGAAACGTCGCTCAAGTTGAGTATGGCGCGCGGTGTGGTGATTTTGGCAGTGGGGCATAATCATTTGCCGTTATATGAATTTGACCCGACAAAGGTAAAAAAGGCCTTGGTCGGAGTAGGGCGCGCCGAAAAAACTCAGGTTGAAACCATGGTAAAGATTTTGCTTCCGGGATGTCAGCCGAAAAATAACGACTCGTCCGACGCGCTGGCGATGGCGATTACGCGCAGTCACTACCGCACGGCATTGGGGTAGGGAAAAGGTTAGTTTTTTACGAAACGCTCGATTAAACGAATTTGTTGAAATATTCGCAAAGAATATGTCGGTCATTCAGAAGAGGAGAATTCCGACGTGAGGTTCTCATGCGTCGCTGTGCGGGGTATGACTTTTATAAATAAAGTCACCCCTCGATTCCGGAGGAATCGTCAGGGGTCTTCCGATTAAATATAAAGAATGTCATGCCTCCAAACCATTAGGTTTGGTCAGGGCATCTTCCGATTTTTAAATAATTCGAAGATCGCTGGACGCGTTCGCCTGACGGCTCAGCGAGCGATGACAATTTTTATTTTTATAGGAGGCATTGTTAGACAGTGCGCTGTGCGACCTTTGATGTTATAAGGCGGCGATTGCAGTGCCTAAGAAGATTGTCCAAGGACGTCTTCGTCTCTTTCGCCTTTAGCGCGGAATGACGAGCTTGCTTTTTCAACAATTTTGTTAAATATAACGTTACGAAAAAACTACTTGAATAACAAGGCAATCACGTTTGCTTATTTAACAGATGTGCCGGCTTTATCCGTTTGTGCAGTAGAAGCCAGTATCTGTTTGTTTATCGCCCCCTATTGGGGCACGCCTTAAATTTGACTAATGCAAATTTAAGGCGTGATGGATGAAAAGTTTAGTGAGCCAACTAACTCACTCACTCTTTAATTGG
The DNA here is from genome assembly GCA_002361365.1 of Alphaproteobacteria bacterium UBA3307. Lineage (GTDB taxonomy): Bacteria > Pseudomonadota > Alphaproteobacteria > RF32 > CAG-239 > RUG410. The sequence goes on along the minus strand of DEST01000037.1, from coordinate 4,555 downwards.
TGTCATGTTGATATGCGGATCATCTTTTTCCAAGTAATACATATCGCCGGAAATCGGGTCAATGATTAATATTCCGATTAAACCGCCAAAGATGATATTTCCCCAGTACCAACCGCTGATATGATAATCGATTCGTGTTTGATAATCTTCATACCCTTCTTTGTGCGCATACACAGTATAATGTTGAGGATTAAAATAGCCGCTGGACGAGGTTTTTAAGTTAATGGTTGTCGGTGTTTGTCCCTCAAAAACAGTTACTCCGTTTTTATCGACAATTCTAATATTTACTTTTGTCGGACTTGAATTTAAGGTAATCGGCTCAATATTATCACGCATAATAGTAGCACATCCTAGCATCAATGGTAAAATGCCGATAACGGTACATAAAATCAGTAATTTTTTCATAGTGTTAGTCCTTTTTTATTAATTTGCATTCTTTAATTTCAGAAAGAGCTCTTTGTTGGTCTGAAACAATTTTGATATTATATCGACCGGTTAATGCCCCCCAATTAACACCTGTTGTTACATAGTATTCATGACCGGCAAGTGTATCTATGGTTATTGAATCTGTGTTTTCAAAACTTTCTACAGTATAAATATGTTTTCCTTCTGATGTATAATGCGGATAATAGCCACCATTATACATTGTTACGATTGTCTTTCCATTTTCTTGTACGTCTGGTGATAAACCGCCTCCGACATATTTCCAAGGTCTGTAAAAGTAGACAACTGCGTCGTTTTGTGGTACGGGCTTGGTTTGAAATTGTTCACCTAAATTTGCACATGAACATAAATACAGAAGACTTAGTAATAATATCTTTTTCATCTTTTGTCCTTTCATTAAGTTACATAAAACAAAAAACCCACTTTCGTATGAAAGCGGGCGGATGTTCGAAAACCGTCATTAAAATAGATAAAAAAGCGGCTCGGCTTATTCGGCATAGCCTTATTTAGCCGACATCCGCCCTTAAAGAAGGACAGAAGCCGGCATATATATTTAAGTCGCTTATGCTCCAGCGACTATCTATTTTAATGAACAGGGTTTTCGACGCCCTGAGTATGGTCTTCCATACCTGAAGTTAACGATAAATGGATTTATAAAAAAAGTCAACACTGCGATGTTGCGGTGTTGTTAAAAAGTGGCATTATTATTACTCAGACCGCATGGCGATGAACGATATTTTCGGTTTGCTTTACGGTGTCCAAAGATGATGTGCCATATTCACATTGATTTTACCTTAACTCAACTTCAAAATCGGCGTCGGTTGTCAATCGTATGTCCTCGAGCGAAGAATATGGGGAAATTTCGCGTAAAACCAAGCCGCGCGGCAATATCTCAAACACCGCCTTTTCGGTAATAATCATATTTACTTTGTGAGCGGCGGTTAGCGGTAAAGTGCATTTTTTTAAGATTTTCGGCGCACCTTTCGCCGTGTGCTCCATTGCCACAATCAGACGTTTGGTTCCGACAACCAAATCCATGGCTCCACCCATTCCCGGAGTGAATTTTCCCGGAATACACCAGTTGGCCAGATTACCCTCGGCATCTACTTGCAACGCTCCCAAAACCGTAACGTCGATATGACCGCCGCGCATCATGGCAAACGACATCAGACTATCGACGCAGCAACCTCCCGGATTTATGGTAACACCGACACCGCCGGCATTTGTAATATGGACATCGCTGGTTGTTTCGTCTTGATAAGTTCCGACACCTAAAACACCGTTTTCGGATTGAACGATTATATTGATATTTTCCGGCAGATAACTGACCGCTTTGGTCGGTAAGCCGATTCCTAAAGTCACAACATCGCCGTCACAAAATTCTTGTGCGACTCGGCGGGCAATAAGCTCATGCGTTTGTTCTTTAGTCAGCTCCATTTGCTCCTCCATCAATGAGATAATCAACAAAAATCCCCGGTACAACAACTTCGTCCGGTGAGAGCGGCTCATCAATAAGATGCTCGGCTTCAACAATAACCACATCGGCCGCCATCGGCATCAACACGTTAAAGTTGCGAGTTGAACCGTGAAATGCCAAATTACCGAATTTATCGGCATAGGTGGCATAAACAAGTGCAATGTCAGCATGAAGCGGGGTTTCCAACAGATATTGTTTGTTGTTTACCATAATTTTTTGTTTGCCCTTTTCGATTTCGGTACCAATTCCGACCGGAGTCAAAATACCGCCCAATCCGGCGCCGTCGGCACGGATTCGCTCGGCAAGCGAGCCTTGCGGCTGCAAATCTACTTCAATTTTTCCTTCGTTATATAAACGTACTGTTTCTGAATTTGTGCCGATATGGGACACAATCGCTTTTTTGATTTTGCCTGTACATATCAATTTGCCTCGATTTTTGTAGGCTTCGCCGGTATCATTGGAAATAAGTGTAAATCCGCTTAGAGATGTTTTTATTAGCTCATCAATTACCAATTCCGGAACGCCGCAGTTTAAGAAACCGCCAATCATAATCGTTTGATTATTGCTGAAAAATTGCACTGCCTCGTGAGGCGTAATTATCTTGACCATAGAATCTCCTTAAAAACTGTCATTCAGTTTAGCTAAATGTGGATAAATGTCAAGAAAGATAAAAAAAGAGCCTGAATATCCACTGGCTGGATAACAGACTCTAATCAATCTACAGATTAGGGTGAAACTTTTTAATCAGTTGTAACACCTCTTCTGCTACAATGGGCTCTTTTGCTGAAATTTTGTTGATTTGCTCAATAAGCACAGGAACTTCTTCCTCATCAATAAACGTGATTTCACGCATTTTGCTTTCGAGCATTTTGACAACACCATTTCGAATCGTTTTATTATTTTCCGATTCGTTCTCGTGGCTTACAATAATCAATTTCAAAGCTAAGCCGAGCCCACTTGTTTGTACTTTTCTCATAATATAATAAAAATAAATTTTTCTGACTTTCAGTATATTCATTCAAATCAACATTGTCAAGAACAGATGTGAAGTAGATATAAAAAAAAACTCCCGAATGGCGAAAAACGGAAGTTTCCAGAGTTTTTGAAAAGTTAAAACAATAATTATTCTGCGGCACAAGCACAAGATTCATCTTTCGAATCGAGATGTTGCATCGCTTTTTCTTCAACAAAACACTTGCGAGAATAGTACTCAGATTTTTTCCCTTTGTTAAATTCAGAAACCGGACGGTGATATCCCATAACACGAGTCCATACTTCACATGGTTGGCGTTCTGCGTCGGTTAATGCAATATCATTAAAATTGATAACGTTCATTGTATATTCTCCTTAAAAAATGTTTTGTTGTTTTCTAATATATCTATACTATATATAGTGTTAATAAAAAGTAAATAAACAATATATGGTATTTGTTATTTATGTGTATGAGTCCAAAATACAACTAAAATTCATATAGTTATTTGTGGAAAATTTTTTATTTATTTGATTACGTCTTATTTCATCACGAAAAAAATCCTGTCTATCCTTAACTGGATAAACAGGATTTTTTTTTCGTGTGTTAATTCTTTATTTTACCCAAAATTTTCCAAATAATTGATAATCGCTTGATAATAAGATTCGTTTTGTGGTTCTTTCACCAGTAATTCACGAGCCCGTTCTACGCTTATTTTCGAACGATGAATAATATGTCTGGTAGAAATTTTGCACACGTTATCCGCAACATCAACCACACCATCATCCAGAAAATAGGTGTCGGCAATCGAGTCATCTTCATTCAAGACATGCAGAGCACCATCTTGCAATATCAGTGAGGTCGGTGCACGATTCTCAATAACCGTCAGATTGGTTGTGCCATAAGGCAACACCACACGATAAACCTTGCGATTAACGGCCGTTTTTTCCGGCGTAAATATTTGTAGCGTAATATTTTGAGCCATTATTACTTCTCTTTCATACTTTCAGCTTTAGCGATTGCTTCTTCAATAGTGCCGACCATATAGAATGCAGCTTCCGGCAAATCGTCGTACAAACCATCTAAAATACCTTTAAATCCTTTAATCGTATCTTCGAGGTTTACATAAACACCTTTCAAACCGGTGAATACTTCAGCCACATGGAAAGGTTGCGATAAAAAGCGCTGAATTTTACGTGCTCTGGAAACAATTTGCCGGTCTTCTTCCGACAATTCATCCATACCTAAAATGGCAATAATATCTTGCAAAGAGTTATATTTTTGCAAAATTTCTTGTACGCGACGTGCCGTTTCATAATGTTCTTTGCCGGCAATTTCCGGCGATAATGCACGGCTGGTCGAATCTAGCGGGTCAACCGCCGGATATATACCCAATTCGGAAATTTTACGCGATAACACTGTCGTTGCATCTAAGTGTGCAAAGGTAGTTGCCGGTGCCGGATCGGTTAAGTCGTCGGCCGGAACATACACCGCTTGCACTGAGGTAATGGAGCCATCTTTGGTTGAGGTAATACGCTCTTGCATTGCCCCCATATCCGTGCCCAATGTCGGTTGATATCCCACGGCAGACGGAATACGTCCGAGCAAAGCGGAAACTTCAGAACCTGCTTGAGTAAAGCGGAAAATGTTATCAATAAACAGCA
>DEST01000059.1 GCA_002361365.1 Alphaproteobacteria bacterium UBA3307 | reverse complement strand
AGTTCGGGAATTATGGGCAATAAGTATATTGAAATCGAACCGGGAGGATCGGAGGATTTTATTGCCGATGAAGGAGATTTTTCGTTTACGCAAGATGCGATTATTTTAGAAGAATTGGTTGACCGGATTATTTCTTTAGGAAAGGCAAAACAAAAGGTAAATACGGTACAATCACAAGTTCAGGAGGATTAAAAAATGCGCAAAAAACCTGTGGAAACAATTATGGGACTGTTGGTGTTGGTTATAGCTCTGCTGTTTTTGGGTTTTGCCTATAATGTTTCTGATTTGCAAGTGGTCAAAGGGTATACTTTAAATGCCGAATTTATGAAAGTAGGCGGTTTGGCTGTAGGTTCAGATGTACGCATCAATGGTATTAAAGTAGGCACTGTAACTTCGCAGAATTTAAACAATGAAGATTATACGGTCAATGTGACATTTAGCATTGCTTCAGATGTTAAGTTGCCGGTAGATAGTGTGGTGACTATTGTCAGTGACGGCTTGATGGGTAATAAATTTGTAAAGATAGAACCCGGAAAAGCTAAAGAATACCTTGTTGATGGCGATAAATTTGCTAAAACCAAAGATTTTAAGACTATTGAAGATATGGTAGGGGAAATTATCTTTATGGTAACAGATAATGGGAGTAAAGATGAATAATAAACTATTTGTCCTGATTTTAGTCGGAGCTTGTTTGTGGAGTATTGTCGGTGCTGCTTCCGGAATTGATAAAAATACGGCTAAGATGCAAGCAATGGATAAAATTACCGGCAGAGTTAGTGTGATATATGTGCCGGTGGGAGGAGCAGTCAATTTCGGTTCACTTTCAATTGCAGTGCGTGCGTGTAAAACGCGTCCGGAAGAAGAAACGCCGGATAACTTTGTGTTTGCAGATATTGCCGATAAAACATTACAAGGACAAGATGTTAATATTTTTAGGGGATGGATGATTTCTTCTTCTCCGGCTACCAACGCGGTGGAACACCCGATTTATGATGTTTGGTTGTTGCAATGCTTGGATAAAAAGGTAGATAAAAAATTGTTGTTGACCGAGGCTCAATTTGCTGAGCGCGAAACCTTTACGTTGGTGCGTAATACGGATACGCCGTCGTCGGTTTTGCAAGCCGATGAAAATGAGCAACCACGTCAAATGCAAGAAATGACAGAAGATGAACATAAGTCCGTAGTGTTGCAACCATCGGTCGAATTTTCGTATGACGAAGCAGGAGAAGAAATTGTTATTAGCGAAAGTTCTGCTATGGAAGAATCAACGGAAGAAGGTTTGAAGATGCCGGAATTACCGGAGATATCAGTAGGTGAATAGTTTTTTATGCTGCTATGAGAAAATGGTGGCGTAGTTTTTTTTGTTGATGAAGTGTATTATTTATTCTATAATTTGCGCCTGATAGGCGTAAACAATTTCGGTTTCATCTTCATTATCAGTTGGCATAATTTCACAAACAAGTAAGCTTTCTTGATTTTGCAAAAGTTCAAAAACTTCCGAATCGACGTTTTCCAGCAAAAAGGCATCATCAATCCGGCGATGTAATTCTACATATCTTTCTTGCGGATTAAGACGCACGGCAGGTTGTTCGGGCTCTATATCGCGAGCGTAAACAATCAGCATAATCTCGTTTTTATCACTTATTAAAAAACTGAAAGTGTTGGTGTCAACAGGCATTTTCATCTCCATAAAACAGATTTTAGTTAAATATTAGGATATTTAAGTTAATATTTATCTAACGGAAAGAGAAAAATGGCTCGATACATTGATTGGATTTTATGGTGGCTCAAATGGCCGATAGCAGTATTTTTGTTGCTTTCGGTACCGGCTTTGATACATTCGTTTGAATATTTTAATTTTATGACGCCAAAATTTTATGCATTAGCCGGAGGCGTTGTTTTTTATGTGTTGATGATTGTGCTTGCCGGATATAATACCTGTCATACAATGCAGATAATCTCGCACGAATTGACACATACATTTTTTGCATATCTGACCTTTCACAATGCCGGACGAATCCGTTTAAATCCTGACGGAAGCGGAGGCTCAATGGTTTTGAAAGGACGCGGCAATTGGGTAATTACGCTTGCTCCGTATTTTTTTCCGCTGTTTGCATTTTTTTATATGTTGTTTATGCCGATGCTTTTGCAAATCTGCGGAGGATATTGGTTGGTTTATGGTGTATTCGGCTTTTTTGTGGCGTATTATTGGGCAACAGTTATTGAGCAAGTGCATCCAAAACAGACAGACATTATTAAAGAAGGTTATATTTTTTCGATTATAGTGATTGTAGCGGCAAATCTTTATACAAGCGGCATTATGCTTGCTTTTTGCAGCAAATCGTGGGAGGGAGTTAAGATTTATTTGGCGTTGGTATATCGCCTGAGTATGAACTATGCAACCGAAATATTATCCTTAATAGTTCAGAATCTCTAGCAGTGTTTCTGCCGTATTTAACCTTACTTTAGCACCAAGCGGTAATACACGGCGCGACGGAGTGTGTCCGAAGTTAAAATTAGTAAGAACCGGAAATTCCGTATTATGTATAAAATCGGCAAAACAATCTTCAATATTACCATCTTCCACATCGCTTTCAGAATCGGTAAATTGTCCGAAAATTACTCCTTTTAAGAGATTGAAATGCGGTTGTTGTTTAAGCTGTTGCAGCATTAAGTCAATTCGGTATACTTTCTCGTGCACATCTTCAAGCAGCAAAATCTTGCCATTCAAATCCGGAAAATAAGGAGTGCCGGCCAAACGCATCAAAACGCTGAGATTGGTACAAAGCAATGTGCCTTGAACTGTGCCGTGACGCAAAGGTTTTCCGGATTTTATGTTATATATTTTCCCGCTTAAAAGATTTTGCAAGTCTGCATCAATTTGTAAATCTAATGGTAAATCGGTGCGAAAATCGTACGTTAAACCGAAGCCGTTATATGAAATAATTCCGCTTTTGAAAAAAAGAGCCAACATTAAGGCAACATTATCGCAAAAACCGATGAGCGGTTTAGGATTATACCGAGCAAGCTCATAATCAATATAAGGCAAAACTCTGGAACCTCCGGCTGCGGCGCGTGAGCAAAAAATCGCTTTGATTTCCGGATTGGCAAAAGCCGAGTTAATATCGTCAGCGCGTTGTTCGTCACTTCCGGCCAAATAGCGATTGCTTCGCAGTAAATTTTCCCCAAAGACCGGAATTAAGCCAAGATTCTCCAGATATTTCACGGCAGCGGATATTTTTTGCATTGAACCGATTTGGGCACAAGGCGAAATTATGGCAACTTTATCACCTGACTTTATTTTTTGCATTTTATATATTCTCCAATATTTGGTGGCACAGTTCGGTTAATGTATTGTCTCGCGCGCCCATAATAACTATACGGTCTCCGGATTGTGCCAATGCGATGATTCTTGCGGCAGCCTCAGCTTTATCGGCAACAAAATAGGCCTCTTTTTTACCGAGTGAATGGGCGTAATCAATCAAATCAGCCGAAGATATATCTTTGGTGACAGTGCCGCCGACAAAGAAAATTTCCGGCATAATCAAAATATCTTCAGCTTGCATATTTTGCACAAATTCGGTCATAATCTCTTTGCCAAGTGAACGCATCGGACCAAAACCATGTGGCTGAAACATTATTATCAGGCGGCCGTCATATTGTCTGAGTGCGCTTATCGAAGCCTTCACTTTATCCGGATTATGAGCAAAATCGTCAATCACTGTGATATTGTGTCTTTGTCCGATAACTTCCAGACGACGTGCGGTACCGTGAAAATCTTGTAATAATTCGGCGGCAACATATTTATCTATTCCCATTTCGGCGCATACGGCTATTGCTGCCAATGCGTTTGCGACATTAAATGCACCGATTAGATTTAGTGTGAATATTTTACCATCAAATGTATATTGTGAGCCATAGGGCAAAGGCTTTATTGCAGAGGCATAATATTCGACGTCAGGGTCAATAAGTGAAAAACGTATCAATCTGCTATGTTTAATATTGCGGCATAAGTCATAATCAGCATTAACGACAACGCTATGTTTGGTGCGTTTGGCAAAACGCTGAAAAAGTTCGGAGAGTTCATCTAAGCTTTTATGGTCGGCAGAAATATTGTTAATCAATGCAATATACGGATTATACAGGTCAATACTACCATTGCTTTCATCTGCTTCAACCACGCAGATATTACCTTTATTATAAATAATATTGGCAATGGCGGCAGTTCCGGCATAATCTTTAAGCAACCCTCCGTTAATCATACACGGTTTTTTATCGGCTTTATCTAGAATGTAGCCAATCATTGCGGTGGTAGTGGTTTTGCCGCTGGTACCGCCGATGGCGATGCCATATTGATAAGAATTAAAAATTTCAGAAAGCAGTTGCGGGCGTGTTTTTATAGGAATATTTTTTTCTTTAGCTGCTTTGATATCCGGAATGGAATCTTCAACCGCGGTAGATGCACAGAGCCAAGCTAAATCAGAGCTGACTGCTGAACCGTTTTGCGGATATATTTTTATGCCTTCTTGTTCAAATGCAGCTTTGAGCGGTAAATCACGACCTAAATCAAAATTACGGTCAGAACCGCAAACATCATAACCTGAGCGTTTAAGTATTTGTGCCAATGCACTCATGCCGCTACCGGAAATTCCGCAAAAACTCACTTTAGGCATTGAAGTTCTCCTTTATAATTCTTCCATCAGACTGTTAAGTGCCGACTCTTTATCTTGCTGTTGAATCGATAAATTTTCATAATCGAGCGTAATGCGGCATTGCGCTTTTTCGTTTACATCAATGGCAAGGGTAATACGGATATTTTCATTGCCGAAAACGGCAAATAATGAGGCTTTTTGTTGTTGTAATTGCTGCAAAAAAATGTCATTGCCGCGAGGCGAATCTTTATCTGCCGCTTCAAAGTATTCTTTGGCATTACCGTATTTTTGTTGGAGTGCGGCAAAATAACGCTCATATATATTTAATACTTTATCTGCCTGAGGCGAATCTTTCATATACAGTCCTTCGGCATAAATGGCATTAAGGTGATTTTGCTCGCCAAATACGACAACAATATTATTAAATGGCTTATTTGATTCTGCCGAGTTGTTTACAGCAAAAACATTGACAGCGTTTTCTAACTTTGCCGGCAAAAAAGTAAAGCCGCGAGCTTGCGCTTGTTCCATAGTTTCACCCCAAAATAATCCAAATGGTGCTTTTTGAAGATGTTCTTGCGTTTTTTTCGGCTGTATGGACGGAGTTTTTTGAAGAGCATTTTCGAATTTAGACGAATTGTCGGTTACTGCTCTTTCCGGAGTAACAGAAAGTTCTTTTTCCAATTCTTCTTTTGCTTTTTGTATGGCACGCAAGCGTTGATTGCGACGTTTTTGGGCTAAATCCAGAAGTTTTTGTTGCTCAGCTTCAATAGCGACCATTGTAGGTTCTTCTTTTATCAGCTTATAAGCATCATTTTGTGCCTTTTGTGCTTGTTCATCTTTAGCTTGTGCGGCATCGACCTCATTAAAATATTCTACCATAAAATCATTTTGGTCAGGTGTATCGATAATTTCTGCTTTATCATTCGGTTCGGGTGGGGCAGGTGCAAATTCAGGTTTATCAGCAGATAAAAAATCAGTAGTTTCTTCGGTGTTTTGTGCGGTATCATTTTGTATATTCGGGATTACAACTTTGGATGCCGATTCCGGCAAAACGGTATCTTCTGCGGTTTCTTCCGGCAACATTTTTTCTAAATCAAGTTGCGCTGCACATGGTCGTATTTGGCATAAGCTTAAAACAGCGAAGATAAAAAACATATATCTAAACATCAAATATTCCTTTGATAACCGTAACAAAAAAATTGATTTGTATTCAATTTGCGCTTATCTTACTTAATAAGTGCAAATATTTTATTAAACCATACGATTTAAAATGGAAAAAGACAATATACAAAATCTACTGATTGAAGTCGGGCGCAAATTGATACGCGAAAAAGGAACCGAGGCTCTGACGGTGCGCAAACTTTCCGAGGCCTCCGGTTGCTCGGTAGGAGCTATCTATAACCAATTTTCCAATATGGATAATTTTATTATAGTGCAGAATTTTATAACACTTGAAGCGTTGGAAAAAGAGGTTTTACAAGTGCCACAGACTGATGACGGCTTTGTATATTTAAACAATCTGTTTGAAAAATTTGCAGATTATGTGCTTGAGAATAAAAATTTGTGGTATATGCTTTATTATTTTCATTTGACGCATGGCAAACACTTATATTCAAACTATTATTTGCGCAAGGTTGTCGGTATCTTGCGGCTTGTGCGTCAAGCACTGGAACGGGCGGTGCCTAATATGGAACGTCCGGAATTATTGCTTTCATCGCAAGTTTTGTGGCTAAGTGTTTTTGCTCTCAGTGCTTTTTTAACTAAAGAGGTTTTGGATACGCTCTCTAAAATCGATAAATCAGCTATTTGCCAGATTATGGTGAATACGTTTGTTGTCGGGTTGACGGTTTTGGAGAAACGAGCTTAATTTAAGCTTAGAAATGTTGTACATACATCAAAAACCGCCGGAATTAAACCGGCGGCGGAAAGTTTTTCATAAAGTATTGTGAGCTTACAGCTACTTGTATCAGCGGCGATGATGATGGTGTCCACCGTGGTGATGGTGATGTCTGAATAAGGCGTGACCGATGGCAGCACCTGTTAGTCCGGCAATCATTCCGGTGGCAACCGAATCGTAGTAATAAGTGCGCGGAGCTTGCTGACGTACTACTACAGTTTGCACCGGCTGTTGTACCATAACTTGTTGCGGTTGTACATAAACCGTTTGTGGCTGAACCACCACCGGTTGCGGCATTGGTTGGGTATAGATTTGCTGACGGATAATGTTGTTGTTATCTACCACCAATATTGTTTCAGCTTGTGCCAACATAGGGCTGAAAATCAGCGAGAATGCGGTTAAAAACAAAATCTTTTTCATCTTTTTTCTCCTTCAATAAATTCTGTTTATGATTCATATGTAACTCTAATGTGAAAAAAAAGCAACAAAATAAATATACATTCAGGTATGTATAATTATTTTTTTTGTAATATATTGATTTTGCAATATTAAAAAATAATGATTTAAGCAAACAAAAAAGAAAAGATACGCTTTTGCTACAAATTCGGAGCCTAAACAAAGCAGCGTGTATATAAGATAACAGATAATCAAAGATAGGAACCAGAATAGCTTATTCCTGTTGCTTAGTTTTGTTTAAATCAGGTTTGCGTGCAACAATAATATATCCATAAACCGGAATTTCCGCTTCGTTTCGTAAAATATGTTTTTCGGCAGAAATAATCTTAAATCCAGCACTTTTTAAAACTCGTTCAATATAAGAATAAGAGTGCACAAACCGACCGCTTGGAGCCATAAAATAATCTTCATCGTTTATTTCATTTTCTGTGAATGAAAACACAAATAAACCGTTTGGTACCAACGAACGCCATACACGAACAAATGCTTTGGTCAAGTCGCCAAAATAAGTCCATACATCGGCAGCGACCATTACGTCATAAAAATATTCGCTGTTTTCCAAATAATGGCAAATATCGTCACAAAAAAGCTGGGCATAAATATCTTTTTGACGGGCAATTTCCAACATTTTTTCCGATAAGTCCACACCATACAGACCATTACCTGAGGCAAATTTTTTGATTTTTTCACCACACAAACCGGTACCACAGCCGAGGTCTAAAATATGATATCTTTTAGAAAACAGTGAAATTTTTAAATTTGCCTTAAGGGCCTCAAAAATAAGTTGTGGGGCTTGATATTCCAAATCAGACAAAGTGGCTTCAAATTCCGGAGCAAATGAATCAAACATTTCTTTTATAAACTCAGCTTCAGATTGTTGTAAGGCCTTGCCGTTGGTTAGGGCATATCCCAAATGAGCAACTACTTTATTTTCCGGAAAAAACTTTAGCCATTTAGAGGCATATTTTTTTGCCAAATCTTCGCTTTTTTCCGAATAGCACTCATACAGTAAATATCCGAAATTAAGTTGTGCCGTGTTGGGGAGTTCCGGTGTATTTTTCATATATCTCCACGCAAAAAGCATACAATTTTCCCAATCATTGTTGGAGCGATATGCCTCGCTGAGAGAATTTAGCAATTCAACATTGGAATTATCTTGTTCATAAGCCTGCAAATACATATCAATCGCTTTTTCGTATTTTCCCATTGCGTTAAGGGCATTTCCTGCCAGTATAAGTGCGGTCAGACTGGACGGATGCTTATTAAGCGATTTTTTGGCAAATTCTAATGCCAAAACGTATTTTCCCAAGCAGTAGTAAGTGTTGGCAATATTTATCATAGCGATATAGCTGTTGGTATTAAGCTCATACATTTTTTGATAATATTGCAAGGCATCATCATATTGTGCGTTGCAAAAAGCCACATTGGCCAAATTTTGCCAAGCGGCAATATTGGAGTCATTTTGATTTAGGACTTTATGAGCAAATTCTACCGAGCGGTCATACTCTTTAAGTTCATAATAAATTGTAGAAAGATTAAGCAGAGCCGCTTCGGAATTCTTGTTGATTTTAAGGGCATCTTGATAGTATTTTACGGCAGCATCTTTGTCGCCTATGGCGTCATAGCAATTACCGCACGAAATTGCGTACTTTTCGTTTTTAGGGTGTCCCTGTAACATCAGCAAATATAATTCAAGGGCTTTAGCGTACTCTTTTTCGCCAAATAAAGTTGCCGCCTGATGCTCTAAATTTTCCACGTTTACCTCAATTTTGCTACACTGGCACGGATTATAACATATATTTAAATAAAATAAAATGATTTTTTTACGAAATAACGCAAAAAAAGTATTGACTTGCAAAAATAAATATTGTATCTAACAAAATTGCCGATGGGGTTGTGGCGGAATTGGTAGACGCGTCA
>DEST01000056.1 GCA_002361365.1 Alphaproteobacteria bacterium UBA3307 | reverse complement strand
CCCTACGTATCCGGCAAGCAACGGAAATACACAAGGCATAATATTCAAGAGTAATCCGCATAGTAATGCCATCAGCAAAATATTTAAATCCGCTGCATCTGCGAATATTTCCGCCTTTGCATTTTTTTCAGGCACCAAAGTTTTACGCAATAAAATATTCTCATTCAAATTAGCCGAAACAATATATTCCGCATTACTTAAATCGGCCGCACTGCTTTCTTCTGTTGGTTCCATAAGAACGGAAATCAAACCAGAACGCAAACGTATTTGTGGTTCTTTAAAGGTAATTTTGCCATCTGTATCCTCTATAAAAACATCAAATTTACCAACAGAATTTTTATGTTTAAATTCCAGATATAAACTTTGTTTGTCGGCATTTTGATAAATCTGAAAGCGTTTTAATTCCAATTTTTTATTGTTTGAAGGCGGAATTTGCGCTGCTGTCTTGAAAAAATAATTATCGAAACCATTGTCTAAAAGTTCCGTACCGTTTGGTTTTATTGTTTGCTCAAAATTTAAGACATAGGGCTGACAATAATCGTAATAATCACATTCCGTAACACTTATTTTAGCGCGTAGAATTACATCTTTTTGCAAATCAAGCGGATTTACTTCAAAAATAATCATATTATTTTGTGTATATTTATGCATATCCGGATATCTGACGGAGCGCATCGGAATCGGATACAAAATCTGGTATTCTTTAGCAATATTTTCCGAATTACTTAAATCTATTTGCGGTTTTTTCAAAATCGGGGAAATATTGTTGGCTAAAATAAAACTGTTTTTTGCGACGGACATTTGTAGTCCGAATTGCAGTTTTTTACGCCCTTCAATATAAGCATATCGCGACACCAAGCGAAATTCGGCATTTTTTGTACTTTGCGCCTGAGTTATACCTTGCTTGGAATAAAGCGGATTATCATATTTTATGCCATACAACGCAACCTTATTCCACTCAATACGGCGCGCTGTTTCATCAATTTTATCAAGCCAATTAGCCTCTCCTCTTTGCTTGGCTTCAAATTCTTTAATAGCCAGCCTTTCTTCAATATTATTGCTGTAACTCAGAAATTTTTTAAAATTATATACCTTAACAAATTCCCCTTTAGGTACTTCAATATAAGAAACTTCTCCGTTATGGTCATATTCATCATAGCTGTGAACTTTTTTATATGTTCTCGGCACCAGATATTTATTGATAAAATCAGTATATTTTTTTTTGCCGTATTGATAAACTTCTGCTCCATTATATAGCCATTCACGCTTACTTTCCAAAGAGTTGTTATCATCATACGGAAAAAATGGTCTGATTTTATGAATAAAACTTTTTTTAGCCATTTCTTCCAAGCTGTATTTTTGATAAAGATACAAAGCGACTTCGTACATTGCATTCAGCCTGTCGCTTAAGGATACATCTTCCGGAGTATCTTGTGCATAGCTTTTTAATACCTGCTTTGTGGTTTCACCTTTAAAATCAGCCGGCAGCTCCGGTTGTGTTGCCAAAACCGCACTATTGAAAAATATCAGTATGAAAACTATATAAAAATGTAAGTGTTTCATATTTTTTTACTTTTATTTAACCCTATTTTATGATACACTGAAATGGTAAATAAAACATTATTTAATGATGTGTGATTATGGATAACTTTGATGATAAATACGCCTTAAACGGCAAGTTTTTAGTGGCAACAGACGCTCTGGCTGATGATGAAATCTTCAGTCGTGCTGTTGTTTATATATGCTCACATACCTCTCGAGGTGCTATGGGAGTAATTATCAACAAACCACTGACACAATACACTTTTTCTGACTTAACAATGCAATTACCGCTACAAAGCTATGAAAAACTCAATGCCATAAATCTGTATACCGGCGGTCCGTTAGAACAAGTACGCGGTATGGTGCTGCATTCTACCGACTATATGAAAGATGGCACAATAGAAGTAGGAAACGGAATTGCTATTTCTTCGACAACTGAAATCATTGCCGATATAGCGTTTGACCACGGTCCGGATGATAAACTGGTTGCTTTGGGATATTCTTTTTGGCAACCTAAACAATTAGAAGCGGAAATCTACAATAATGATTGGCTGATTGTTGAAGGTAATAAAAAGTTGCTGTTCCATACGCCTGATTCAGATAAATGGCAACGCGCCGTTGATGAGTTGGGAATAAACTTTTCTCATTTTGTAAATCAAACCGGTCACGCTTAATTTGGTGCACGTAAATTAAAAAAGACGCTAATAAACTCAGCGTCTTTTGTTTGCATTTTGATTTATGTCATACTTTAAGCAGCAGTAATTTGTGCCGATTTTACAGTAGTACTGTTATCTATTAAGCCGAGCTTTTCCTCAACTTCCCAGATTACTCTCAATGCGGCCAACGCTTGTTCTCCACCAACGCGCGGAGTTGTCTCTCCATTTACACACTTAATAAAGTGATTAAGTTCGGCCAAAAGCGGTTGGTTTGTTGGAATAAACAGTTGCTCAACACTGCCTTTTAAGCCATAATTCATCCATTCAGGAATTTCCTCTTGGTTCACAAACGGCATACGTCCTTGCGAATGTACGTTGATGCTCTGGTTAATAAAATCCATATCAATGTAGTTGGTATCAGTGGTAACCGTCAAAGTCCGCACACGAGATTGTGTAATCCGGCTTGCGGTAATATTCGCGGTTGCCCCATTGGCAAATTCAAGAAGCGCGGTAATATAGTCTTTACCGAGCGGACTCTCTTTAGTCTTAACCGAAGCAGCCTGCACATTTATAACCGGAGATTGCACCAAAGATTGAATCACCTCCACATCGTGAATCATCAAATCCATTGCCACATCAACATCGGTAATGCGTCCGCTGGCTGCCGACATACGTTGTGCCGTAAGCGAACGGATTTTAGATGTATCTGACAGCAATTTTCCCATTTGTTCTACCGCCGGATTAAAACGTTCAATATGCCCTACCATCAACACAACATTATTCTTTTTTGCGGCGTTAATCAACCGCATACAACCTTCTTCCGTTGTAGCAAGCGGTTTTTCCATCATACAATGAATACCATGATTCATAAAAAACTCGCCGACATCAGCATGAGTTACCGAAGTTGTCACAACACTGACGGCATCAACGTTGGCAACAACTTCATCCATAGAAGAAAAAGCCTTGATGCCAAATGTTTCAGCCGCTGCTTTTGCTGCCTCCGGAAAAACATCATACACACCAACTAACTCAACACCTTGCATAGATTTATAAGTTTTAAGGTGGTTTTTCCCCATCATTCCGGCACCGATAACGGCAACTTTGATTATATTGGTCATAAAAAAATCCTTTATATTTAGCTAAATTACAAGTTATGCAATGAATATAACACATTTAAAGCAAAAACGCACATAACAAGTTGTTACGGATTGTTACATTCCGTAAAAAACTTATTTATTTATATTTTGAGCATTTTGGGCTGTGGAATAGTTAAATTTAATCTCGCTACTTATTTAAGGTTTATGGTCCTTTTTATGTTTTTTGACCAATGTAAAACTATGGCTTTCTTCTATATATTTAAAAATCACATCATCGGCAATCGTATCGTCAAGTATTACGGTTATCCAACTTTTTTTATTCATATGATACGCCGGATAAAATCCTTTTTGCTGTATAAGCTGTGGAATTTTAATTTCATCGATTTTCAGATTTATGATTTCTATTTTGCCGCTTTGTACTGTATCTAATTTGCTGCGATCTATTGTCATCACCAATCCATACCATTTACCGCTGTCAGGATTTTTGAATACGCCGCAATCTTGATATTTTTCCCACGGAAATCGCGGATTATCACCATATTTGGCATATATTTTCCGCGTGAGACGGTTAGTTTGCGTGCCGACAAAATAATTTTCGGAACAACACTTTGTTTTGACATCAGTTAAAATTTTTTCATATGCCGCACGCACTTCACCGACATAGCCGACGGCCATTTCTTCAACCCTAAGCGGAAAATAAATATCCTCACTTGCCAAATCATAAACTTGCCCGCTCACTTTTCCGGCAAAGTCAACTTTTACCACCGCCTTAAAATCACCGTTAAAAAAAACTGTTTCATAGCAATAATCAGTGCCGGATTTAACAAACCCAAACTTTTCAAGCTTTGTAAAGTCCGCCACTGCACGTTTGAATATAGCTTCTTCAATTGTCATCAAGCACTATTTACCATTATTGCTTTTTGATTTTTCCACCGCTTTTTGCAACAAATCCTTCGCGGCTGAAACTCTTGATTTTATTGATATTTCCTTGTTATCAAATATTTTTTTCAAATCAGCTTCGTATGCCTCATATAATTCTTGTGAGCTAGGCTTATCGTTTAATTCTTGTGAGCTAGGCTTATCGTTGCTATGTTTTTCGCGTTTTTTATCAGATTTTGCCTCGACTTCATCTTCCAACTGTGTTTCTTCAATGTTTTTGGATACATCGGAATTTCCGTTATCAGCACCATTAAGACTCTTTCCCGGTTGCGGATGTGTACGCTCATATTCCGGCTTATCAACAGTATAATAGCGTTCAAATTCTCTATCAAACGGAATATTTGCAACTTTGATGATTTTAATTTCTTCAACTCCCATTGCTGCCAAATCGTCATTTATTTGTTCACAAGACTCACGCGCCTCATCAAATGCCGCCTTAATTAAGATACGGTCTGCCACTTTAGCACCGCGATTTTGCCCATATTGAACCTTGAGTAACATCTCTTTAATATCATTATATGCCTCTTTTTGCTGTCTGCCATACAACACATCATAGAGCTTATCCATTTGCTGTGCAGTAAGTTTTTCAACCGAACCATCCAAACCAAGCTGTTTAATATCTCGTTTTTCTTTATCGGTCAAATCTTCGGCATTAAGCAAACTTCCTCCGTGTTCTTGAGCTGATTTATAAACATCAAAGACCTTACGCAATGTGCGATAAGCAGCAGTTTTATCAACTGCACCGGTTTCTGCATTTTTATCACGTAACAAGCCTTTAATTTTGCTTTTATAAACCAAAGAATAGGCGTTGGTGAAAGCTGCATAACGGTGAGAATTAATTAATCCGTCGATAAATGCCTGTTCAGATTCATCAACCGGCTTGCCCTTTTGAAGATTATATCTATTCATTTGCAAGCCGAGTTTATACTGATATTCAGCATACGCTTCCGTTGAGAGCTTTTCTTTTGCCGCTTTAAGCATACCTTCAGCCTTAGAGCGATTCAAACTCATACCGATTGGAACTATGCCGTTTTCTCCCATAGCCTTACGCCACATACCTTTTTCAGCATTTGGCACACCTGATGGAAAGTTAATATGCGTATAGCCGAGAGATTTGAGCTTACCGATAATATCCCCAATCATAGCTTCATCCATTTTACGATGATTCGGTGTTCGATATGCAAAATGCAAGTTACCATCTTTATCTTGTTTCAAAAACAGCTTAAAAGAATATGTATATTTGACCGAGCCGTCTTTTTGTTTCATACCGTCTTTTTTGCGATTGTCCTTATCTTCATTGTCATAAACAATATACTCGGTCCAACCGTGTCCAAACCAACCGGTATGCCGCTTATAATAAGAAACTCCCTTAATTTTCTTGATATCATTTTCCAGCCAATCTTCAAAACCTTTTTCAATTTTTTTGATACTGATTTTAGGATTTTCCGGTGCAGGCGGCATTTGTGGTGCAACCGCTTGAGTTTGCGTTGCTTGACTCACAGGGGTATCCATCACTCCTACAGTAGATGCTGCATTTTGCTGTTCTGCTGTTTGCGGTGTATTCATTTTTGCCGATACAGATGCGGATTTTTCAGTGCCTTCTACCTCAGTTTGAAGCTCTGATTTGCGGATAATTTTTTTCAATTTTTTGTTAGGGAAAGCCGCTGTAGCTATTCCTTTTGCTATCCGTTGCACTCTTTGTGAAATGCTTTCGACAACATCGGTTTGCGTTTCTTTTAATACATTTTCAGAAATTGTTGCTGTAGCAGATTGCGGTTCAGTTTCTTTAGCTTGTATTTTATCCGTTGTGGTCACTTTTTCGCTTATGTTGGAATTTTGAGGCATTTGAACAGCAGTATTTATCATTTTTTCCGCATTTTCGCCAACATCAGCTACATTTGATAAAATTTGCCCGACATTTTGTTGTTGCGATTCTACCGTACCTGTCTGCAAATGTTGTTCTTTTTCCATTGCCACGGCCGGTTCTGCTCGCAAAAATTCTCTGGTCAACGGCGGCATATTATGATTATTGGTTGCCACCATTATTTTATTTTCCGGCACAGCATCGGTTGAAACATTTTCCCACGAAAGTCCCTCCGGCATTGTTCCTCCGTTTGCCGTGCTGATATTTTGCAATTCCATTTCCAATTCTTTATGGCGCTTTTCCTGCTCAGCAGCTTCTTTAACGCTCTCCTGTTTATTTTGTTCTGCTTTTTCTTTTTGAGCCTGTTCCAATATTTTTTCTATTTTATCTCTGATTTCATCTTCAGCCAGACTACCGTCAAAATGCCTGATTTCCATATCTGCAACAGAAATTCCGTGACTTTCACAAAAAGCAAACACTTTTTTTAGCTTTTCGGCATTTAATTGCTCTATGGTTTCATCATCAAACGAAATCTGAACTTTAGTCTGCGGCGGTTGATTAGGCTGATTAAATTCCATCACTCCAAAATTAAAACCAACACCTTCTGCCGCATCAGGTTCATCTTCATCTGGTCCTAATTCCACATGCAGAGCCAGCTCGCGCAAACGTCCGTCCGGTGCTGCCCGCATTTTAAAATATTGGTCTTGAGTCAACATATCTTCATTATCGGTAATATCCACTTCCACAAAGGATATATTTTCAGTTTCTCCGCGTTTTTCAGAATTATCTTTGATTTGATATAATTGGGCAAATTCCTGTCCGTATTCTTTAAGCAAATAATCATATAAACGTGTCTGCTCATACATTTGCTCCAAAGGCTTTTGTTCTCTGTCTAACACAGCATATTGTGCCAATAAGCGTTGCGCATATAAAGAATTTTCAGCTGACGAATCAGTCCAATCTGTTTCTTGGTTAATCAAATCCAATTCCGCACGCTGCTCATTATAATCAGCCAATTCCGAACGCAAAGACACAATTTTTTCAGAAAAACGCTGATGCAATTTGTTTGCCGAATATTCTTGTGGCAACTGTGTCATAGCATTATTTTCAACATATGTCCGAACCATAAAAGCCCCCTCTATTTATATTTATGGCGAATATAGCACACTTTTATAAAAATAGCAACTATTTTTTGACAAAAAGTTTTATTTCCTGCGTAAAAATAAAACTCGAGCTAAACCATATACCCGTTCATCAAGCAATTCCAGCTCCTCAGGTAGCATAAAACGCTCATCTTTACGCACCTCAACCACACAGATTGCACGCTCTTCAAGCCAACCTTGCAACAAAAGTTGTTCCAAAGCCTGTTCCGTCAACCCTTTGGCATACGGTGCATCCATAAACACCATATCATATTTGCGACGTGCCCGCGACAGATGTGTGGCATCGGCTTTTATAACATTAAACCGTTCTTTTTCCGCGACAAACAATTTAGCATTTTTATTAACCGGTACAGTATCGATGTCGGCAAACGTAATGTGTGCAAAACCGCGTGAAAGTGCTTCAAAACCGAAAGCGCCGGTGCCGCAAAAAATATCCAATAAGTTCAAATTAGAATAATCTCCGCCGAGTTTGGAATACAAAATATTGAAAATTGCCTCACGTGCACGTTCTGAAGTCGGGCGCACATCTTTGCCTTCCGGAGTCCACAGTTTTTTACCGCGATATTTTCCGCCGACGATTCTCATAGTTTATCTCCAAGCTGTTCTTTTAGCACCTTTTGCGGCACTTCCTTCACTTCGCCTTTTTTCAAACTGCCGAGTTGAAACGGTCCGTATGAAAGGCGAATCAGGCGCGCCACCTCAAGTCCGATTGACTTCATCAGTTTGCGCACTTCGCGGTTTTTACCTTCATTAAGCGTAATCAAGAGCCAACTGTTGGAGCCGTTTTGACTTTCCAATTCGATTTTGACTTTACCGTATTGCACACCGTCGATGGTTACGCCTTTTTCCAATTCCGCCAATTTTTTCGGCTCGACTTTGCCGTGCACCCGTATTTTATAGCGTCGGCTCCAACCGTTTGCCGGCAATTCCAATTTGCGTGAAAGTTCACCGCTGTTGGTCAGCAAAAGTAAACCTTCGGAATTCAAATCCAAGCGCCCCACACTGATAACCCTCGGCATCTCCGGTGGCAAATTTTCAAACACTGTCGGCCGATTATCGGTATCTTTATGAGTTGTCAGCAAACCGACAGGTTTATGATACAGCCACAGCCGTGTTTGTTCAATTGCCGGCAATTTCTCGCCATCGAGCAGTATTTTCTCGTCGCCCTCCACATTAAAAGCCGGACTTTCAATCAGCACTCCGTTTACACTGACGCGCTTTTGTTTAATCAGCTCTTCCGCCTGTCGTCTGGAGCAAACCCCGCTCCGTGCCATAAATTTTGCAATTCGTTCCGTCATTTTTCTTCCTTTTTCGATAATTATGGTTTATATTAGCAAACAAGTATAAAAAAAGAGTGAACAATGACACACGAAGAATATATGCAAATTGCGCTTGATTTGGCGCGTCAGGCGGCACAAAAAGACGAAGTGCCGATTGCCGCGTTAATAGTCAATCCGACCACCGGAGAGATTATCGCTTCAGCCGCCAATGAGAGTGCCCACGGTTCCGATGCCACGGCTCATGCCGAAATCTTAGCCGTTCAGCGCGCCTGTGAAAAGCTCGGCACCACTCGCTTATGGAATATGGATATGTATGTAACACTTGAACCGTGCACCATGTGTGCGGCGGCTATTTCGTTTACCCGTATTCGCAAACTGGTATTTGGTGCCACAGATATCAAAGGAGGAGCAGTTGTAAGCGGTGTTAAATTTTACGAAGCCCCAACCTGTCATCATCGTCCGCAAATTGTTTCCGGTGTCTGTGCCGAACAATGCAGCGAACTAATCAAAGATTTTTTTAAGCAAAAGCGTTAATAAAAATATAAGATATTTTGCTTGCAATTTTGCGGATTT
>DEST01000065.1 GCA_002361365.1 Alphaproteobacteria bacterium UBA3307 | reverse complement strand
AAAAGTGGTGATCAACTTTTTAAATGTTTTAATTTTTTGAATAATGGAGATTAAATTTGGCTCGTATAGCTGGTGTAAATATTCCAAGTGCGAAGAGAATTGAAGTCGCATTGACTTATATCTTCGGCATTGGACGTAAGTCTGCTCAAGACATTTGCGCAAAATCGGGGATAGATATTAGCCGCCGTGTTAATGATTTATCTGATGATGAAATTATGAAAATTCGTGAAGTAATCGACAGTGATTACTTGGTGGAAGGTGAATTGCGCCGTGAAGTAGGCACCAACATCAAACGTTTGATGGATTTGGGTTGCTATCGCGGTTTAAGACATCGTAAAGGCTTGCCGGTACGCGGTCAGAGCACCAAACAAAATGCTCGTACTCGTAAAGGTAAACGTAAAACTATTGCGAATAAGAAGAAATAGTGAGGTAAGTGCAAATGGCTAAAGCTACAATTAAAAAGAAAAAAGAAAAAAAGAATATTACTTCCGGTGTGGCTCACATCGATTCTTCTTTCAATAATACCAGAGTTACCATAACGGATGCTCAAGGCAACACTGTTTCTTGGTCAACCGCCGGAGCTCAAGGTTTTAAGGGTTCCAGAAAATCAACTCCGTATGCCGCGCAAGTTGCTGCTGAGGAAGCTGGCAAAAAAGCACAAGAAAACGGAATGAAAACTCTGGAGGTAGAAGTAAAAGGTCCGGGTTCGGGTAGAGAATCCGCCATCAGAGCATTACAGGTTGTCGGTTTTACCATCACCTCGATTCGTGATGTTACACCGATTCCGCATAACGGTTGCCGTTTGAGAAAAAGACGCCGCGTCTAATTTTATTTTTTACGGTGCAGGCCTATTGCGGCCTGTTACCGTGCTTTAATATATGCATATATAACTTCTAAAGAAAAGGACAAAACCCGTGATTCAAAAGAATTGGCAAGAATTGATTAAACCAACAAAGTTGGATGTGTCTCAAGAAGAAGGCACAAACAAAGCAAAAATAGTGGTTGAACCTTTAGAGAGAGGCTTCGGTCTGACTTTAGGTAATGCTTTAAGAAGAGTTTTACTATCTTCTTTGCAAGGCGGTGCCGTATCGGCAATCAAAATTGATGGTGTTCTGCACGAATTTTCAGTAATTTCTGGCGTACACGAAGACGTTACTGATATTGTTTTGAACGTTAAGGAATTAGCTGTTGCCGTTCATAGCGAATCGGCAAAAACTCTTACCTTAAAGGCAGAAGGTCCGTGCACTGTTACGGCAGCAATGATAGAAACCGGTCATGATGTAGAAATCAAAAATCCGGAGCACGTCATTTGCACGCTTGATGCTGGGGCAAAAATCAATATGGAATTAACTGTTACTACCGGAAAAGGTTATGTTCCGGCTGCAAATAATATGAATGCAGATACAGTAATCGGTTTGATTAACGTTGATGCAATTTATTCTCCGGTTAAAAAAGTTTCTTACAAGGTAGAAAACACCCGTGTTGGGCAAATTACCGACTATGATAAGTTGACTATGATTGTTGAAACCAACGGTGTAGTAACCCCTGAAGATGCAGTTGCTTTGGCTGCGCGCATTTTGCAAGACCAGTTGAAGCCGTTTATCAACTTTGACGAACCGGAAAATGAGGCTGAAGATATCAGAGAAGAGCTGCCGTTTAATAAAAACTTGTTACGTAAGGTTGATGAGCTTGAACTTTCTGTTCGTTCGGCAAATTGCCTTAAAAATGACAATATTGTTTATATTGGTGATTTGGTTCAAAAGACTGAGGCAGAAATGTTGCGTACTCCAAACTTTGGGCGCAAATCTTTGAATGAAATCAAAGAAGTATTAGCTAAAATGGGAATTCATCTCGGAATGGAAACTCCGGGTTGGCCTCCTGAGAACATTGAAGAATTGGCAAAACGTACTTCTGACCAGTTCTAAAAACTATATATAGTCTATTACTTATTACCCTTTTCGCTTATGTACCGATTTTGATACACCACGCGAAAAGGGTAATTTCGTATATGCCGTGTCATAAATTTTCAGCAATAATTTTATTTTTTAAGTTTTTAAAGACAAATTTTATACCTTTTTTAATATTCAGTTGATAAACTCAAGCAAACGTATTGTCATTAAGGCATATTTTTGTAAGCAAAAATTGCTGGATAAACAACAAAAAAGGGACGGATATGACTGAAAAAACATATACCAAGTTTAAGATTTTTATGTGTTTTGCCGTATTTTTCGGCTGCGCAATATATTGCAACGCGCTAAAGGCACAACAATATATTCCGCCTGAGCAAATTTATAAATACGCCAAAGAGCAAAATACAACGGCATTACGCTATGCCGGATATTCAATAGATTCGCAAAACACCAGAGGAGATACAGCCGTATGCCTCGCTTTAGCTGAAGGAAACACTCAAGCATACCACACCCTTTTAAAATATGGGGCTAACCCGAATCCGCGATGCGCTTCACGCTACGACTCGGCACAAATGTCAGGGACTGGCGCGTATAGCGGTCGTTCCGGCGGATTTGGTCTGAGTCCGACAGGTTGGTTGATTGGTGCCGCAATAGTTGCCGGCGGTGTAGGAATCGCTGTTGCATCAGGTGGCGGCGGTAGCAAAGGCGGCAGTAGCCACTCCAGTGCATGTTCCGGATACCAAACCGAATGCCCTGCCGGCTATATCCAATCAGAAGATACTTGCACTTCAGGAGATAAAACGTATTACAAATGTAAAATAAATCCGTGCTATGGATATGCCACAGCTTGCACCAGTGGCTGGCACGCCACCGGTGACCAATGCCGTTCCGGTGACACCATAATGTATAAATGCGCCATCAACGAATGTGATGGTTACCAAAAAGAGTGCCCGACCGGGTATGAATGGACCGGCAGAACTTGTCAATCCGGAAATACAACTATTCTGCTACAATGTGCACCGGCAGCTTGCGAAGGATATAATCTGACCAGCGAACCGCAAAATTGCGAAATAACACAAGCTTGTCCGAGCGGAGACGAAATAAAGTATAAATGTCGCCTATGTAAAACAGGATGGGACGGCGAAGATTGCAATACGCCGGCAACTTGTCCGGAAGGTTTTAAAACAGAATGTGATTTGAATAGTGAATATATCGGAGCATATACATGCCCTTCCGGCGGTAAAGAATTGCCGGAATGCTTAACTCGCGGCAATACCAGTAATTGTACTGCCTATGAACCTAATGCCGATAAGTGTACTTCTTGTGAAGATGGCTATTCCGTTGATGAAAACGGTTATTGTATTTCCAATGCAGCAACTTGTTTGCTCAATGGTTATGAAACCGCTCCCGATTGTGAAATTACACAAGAATATACTACACCGTGTCCTTTAGATGCTACCTATAAAAAATGTACCGCACGCGAAAATACCGCAGGCTGTTCCGATTACGTTGCCGATGCCGATAAATGTAGTGATTGCACAAGCGATTACGTCTTTGATTCGGAATCCGGCTCTTGCTTTGAAAAAATCGGCTGTGTTCACGGCACACAAATCAAAGACCAATGCCAATGTCATAAATATTGGAGCGGCGAAAAATGTGATGTTTTAAGCACACTAATCAACAATACTGAGATTAACGTTTCAGATTCCGGAGTAGATGCATACGGTATGAAAGATGATAATTATCTGCGCCTGCTCAACGATACTGATGGTTCGATTGTTATGGAAGACAACACCGCCTCGGTTTACGGAATCTATGCAACCGGCACACCGCAAGAATATTTGGACCAGAATATTATCGCAGAGGCAATAAATAAAGGCGATATTTTACTTAATAACAACACGGCAGATGTTCACGGAATGTATTTACCGGAAGGTGAAATTGCCCATTTAACTAACGCCGAAAGCGGACAAATTACCATTACCGGAAGTGGTACCACAAATAGCGATACCGCTGCTTACGGAATGAACGCTTATGACGGAACAGCTCAAAATGACGGCACAATTTCAATGAATAGCAATCAAGAATCGCATGGTATAGACAGCACCAATGGTAATATTATCAATAATGGTACAATTGCGATGAACAACAATAAAAAAACCTATGCTGCTACCAGTATCGACGGAGAAATCATAAACAGTGGCACGATTATATTGAATGGCAATCAAGAAACATATGGCTTAGATAACGATTCCGGCAATGTGACAAACGATAGCGAAGCCACTCTTTCTTTGACTGACAATCAAAAAACCTACGGTCTGAGTACGAACTCAGGCAATGTAGAAAACTTGGGAGAACTTTCCCTCAATAACAACAAAGAAGCGTATGCTCTGTTTTCTGTTTCTGGCGAAGTAACTAACAGCGGAGAGGTCACCTTAAATGGCAATACCTCCTATGCTCAGGGTATTTATACCCAAAGCGGAGATGCTCAAAACAGTAATATTCTTTCTCTTTCCGGCAACAAAGAAGCAACAGCCGTTTCCGTCGGCGATGGTAGCACATTTGTCAATAAATCAGATGGAAATATTAGTATTGCCAACACAGAACTGACTGCCATCGGCATCGGCAAAACCGAAAATCCGGATATGACAACAGCTGACATTGAGATAATCAACGAAAATAACGCCAAAATCAATCTTAAAAACAACAAATCATTAACTTATGGTATTTTGTTGCCGACAAACGGTAAAATTACTAACCAAGGCTTGATGTTGTTGGCTGATAATCAGGGGAATACCTATGGTATAAGCGCTACATCAGGTGAAATCAATAATGCAGCTAATGCACAAATCAATATAGCAAACACCGCAGCAACAGCAGAGGTTTATGGTATTGCCGTTGATACTGAAACCGCAAGCAATACTTCTGTTAAAAATGCCGGAACCATAAGTATTGTAAGCAATTCTTCCAATACTTATGGTATTTATAACAGCAACACTTCAGCAACAATCGACAACTCCGGCTTGATTAACATCAACGGTCTGCTTTCTAGCGTTGGTTATGCATATGGTATCAACACCAAAGGGGCCAGCGGTAGAATCGCCAAAGCCCAAAATACCGGCAACATCACTATGGCTAATAATGCGCGCAAAGCGTATGGTATGTTTGGAGCCAATCGCTTTACACAACTGATTAACGGAGTTGCGGACAGTAGCGGCACAAACACCAATTCCGCCACCAAAATAGAAATTATCGGCAACAATGGTTCGGCATACGGGATGTATGGATACGATGTTGTCAACTATGCAAATATTGTAGTAAACAACAATGGTGATGCCGGTGAAGATGCTGATATATCGCACTTTTATACTTATGGAATTGCCGCCGCAGACAGTGACTATGACAACAATTCTTATGCTCCGACAAACCGCGGTGTTATTACTCTTTCCGCCAACAAAGGCGTTGCTGCATACGGAATGTATAGCAATATCCAAAATGCAGAGCTTATAAACGGTGATTCAAGTGCAGCTAACACATACACAAAAATCGAAATGACCGGTAACCGCGGTCTCTCTTATGGTATGCGTGGCTACAATATGACAAACTATGCCACCATCACCATCAGCGGAAACGGCAAAGACGGCAATGAAGTAGACGAAATATATTATCGAGCGTATGGTATGTTTGTACCTGAAGGCAGTAATCAGAGTACAACTGTCAGAGCTGTAAATGCCGGAAATATCAATCTTTCTTCCAATTTAGGAACACAAAACTACGGTATGTTCAGCAATGCGCCAAATACACAACTTGTAAACGGAATTTCCGGCGGCAACAACAGCTCCGTAAAAATTGAAATGACCGGCAATAAAGGTGCGTCTTACGGAATGCGCGGATACGACCTATCGAACTATGGTAATATCACAATTACCGGCAACAAAGGAGATGCGCAAGCAATGCTTACTTATGGCACAGCACAAAATACCGGCACAATCCGTATGTCTTCAAACAACACGGCAACCGGAATGTATGGCGCTGTGGAAAATACTGTTTTAAGCAACGGTCTTGCCGATGCAAATAATGCCTCTACATATATTGAAATGGCCGGCAATAAGGAAATAACATACGGTATGCTTGGCTATGATATGAATAACTATGCCAATATTGTAATTACCGGAGCCGATAACACTGCATACGGAATGTATGCACAAAATGGTACACTTGATAAAAAAACCAACGTACTGAATGCCGGTTCTATTTCTCTTAGCGGCAATGGAAGCCTTTATGGTATTTATGCCGCCGGTGCTAATGTGATAGTAACCAACACCGGTACTATTTCCATTAACGGCACATCTTGCACAGGAGATGCTTGTAATGATATAGAAACGTATCCGAATGCGATTGTGCTCAATGGCGCAACGTTACAGCAAATGGGAACAATGTCAGCAATGTCGCTGGATTTAAACAGCTTTGGCGGCAATGTGCTGGCTTCCGAAAGTTCCCGCTTTGAAGTAACAAACGCTTTAAGCGGAGATTTGTTGCTGAGTTCTGATGTAGTCAAAGGCGGTTTTGATGATACCTACACTGTGACCGATATGATTGATGCCGGCGATGTCAGCGGCTTGAATTTACTCTCGCAGTCCGCTTTGTTTGACGCAAAACTGGAAAATGAATCTGACGCTGTGCTAAAAATGAAAGACTTTAACACAGTGGTCGAAAATTCTTCGGTGGCAGATTTCTTGAAACAAAATTACGCTTCCGGTAATAACGAAGAATTATTTAATCTTTTGAAAAAGCAAGAAAATATTTCCGCGCTTAATAATGCCGTTGACGCTTTGACCGGCGCCGATGTGTTTAATCGCTTTAATTTTGAAGATATGACAATGATGCGCGAGCTGAATATGGATGTGAATAATGTCTTGTTTAATGATTCTACGGACCATTTGACCACCTCCGGCACGATTGCGCCGTTCTATTTTGACAGTGAGAGCGGTTCCGATGGCAAATACGCACTATATAATACGCGTATCGGTCGTCACTCGTATGGTCTGACAATGGCCTTTACCAATGTGAACAGCAGTGACCGCAAAAATGATAACTATCGCAGTGATGAGAGTTTTCAAATGTCCGTACCGTTTGGGTATAAAACTCACGGGTTCAAGTTTATCACGGCACCGCGATTCGGCTATGCTTACGGCACTTATGACCGCAACGGTTACGATGGACGCGTATATGAAGGTACGGTTGAAAAGCGTATGTTTGGGTTGATGAACGAGATGCGCTATCCGATAGATATGGACGGTTGGAGTTTAGCACCGGCGGCCGAGTTTAATCTTTTGGGGTATCATATTAAGGGGCACGAGCAAAAATCGCCGTTTGCCTTGAATATCAGAGGACAAGATAATTATTCGGTTGAGGCCGGTTTAGGTCTGTATGCCAACAAAGATATGAAAATCGGGAAGCAACAGCGGCTGAAGATGTATGCCGGAATGGCAGCGTATCATGAATTTGCCGATCCGTACACAACCGAGCTGAATATGCAGGGAATGAGCGGTAGCTTTAGGGTTCGTGATGCTCGTCGCAAAGATAATCGGGCAGTATTGCGCGGTGGTTTTGACTATGGATTTGCGGAAGATTTTTCGCTGATAGGCACACTCGCCACCTTTATCGACGGCACTACCCATACCAATGCTAATGTAGAACTGCGGTATCATTTCTAAAAAGCAATAAAGTTTTACACAAAAAATAAAAAATTTCAGTTGCCGTTTAGCCATTATCGGAGTATGTTGTAAAATATGGGAAAAGCGTACTTTCAGATGATTTTTTTGCAAAAAATTATCACTTTGTTAAGAGATAGCGTATATAATCCCAATCTAGAATAAACGATTATATTATGAAAGGAATTTTTCGATGGTAAAATCTAAACCAAATACAAAAAGTAACACATCTTCCAACAGCAGTTCTTCTAAAAGCGAAAGCACTGCATCATGGAAAATTGCCGTTGTAGATATTAACTCCATTGTCGGTGCTTCACAAGATGTTGCGACATTACGTCAAAATCATGCTGTTCGTTCTCAAGAACTTTCACAATGGTTGCAACTTGCTCAAAACGAAGTAAATAACCAAACAGACCAACAAGAAAAACAAAATCTGTTCCAAAAGTATAATGCTGAATTTGCTCAAAGAAGAAACGTTGTTAATCAATTGTATCAGCAAGAATTGGCTGTTGTAGACCAAAACATTACTAAAACTATTATGGATGAAGCTCACAAGCTCGGATATAATATGGTATTGGCTAAAAACGTTGTAGTTTGCGGCGGCGATGACATTACCGAAGAAATTCGCAAGCTGATTAAATAATAAAGACTTTAAAAAATTTTCTTAAAAAGCCGCTCAAAGAATTGTCTTCCCAAATTTAGACAGTTCACAAATGGGCGGTTTTTTATTAAGTATAATAACTTATTTAATCTTAATACTTACTGATTTAAGCAAAAATTTACAAATACTTATTAAAACCTGCATATAAAAAGATAAAATCATTATGAAAGAAATGTAAAATGGATATTTTAGGAGAACTTTTAGGATATGTTGCCGGAATTTGTACGGCTATCGTATTTTTGCCACAATCAATTCAAACCGTTAAAACTAAAAATGTT
>DEST01000057.1 GCA_002361365.1 Alphaproteobacteria bacterium UBA3307 | reverse complement strand
TATGCAGGATATGGAATTTACCATTGAACACGGCAAATTGTGGATGCTGCAATGCCGCAACGGTAAGAGAACCGCTGCTGCTGCCGTTCGTATGGCTGTTGAAATGTTTGATGAAGGTTTGATCACCAAAGAAGAAGCTATTATGCGCGTCGGTGCCGACCAGTTAGACCAGCTTTTGCACCCGATGTTGGACCCGAAGGCTGAAAAGAAAGTTATCGCAGTTGGTTTGCCGGCTTCTCCGGGTGCCGCTGTCGGTCGTGCCGTATTCTGTGCAGAAGACGCGGAAGCTTGGGCTGCCAAGGGTGAAAAAGTTATCCTTATCCGTAACGAAACTTCTCCGGAAGATATCGGCGGTATGCATGCTTCTCAAGGTGTTATCACTGCCCGCGGCGGTATGACTTCTCACGCAGCCGTTGTGGCTCGTGGTATGGGTACTCCGTGCGTTTCCGGTTCTACCGACATCACCATTGATTATGCTTCTAAGACCATGACAACCAAGTCCGGTTCTTGCATTAAAGAAGGCGATTGGGTATCTTTGGACGGCGGTAAAGGTCAAATTATCGAAGGTAAAATTCCGACGGTTAAGGCTGATACCAACTCCGGTAATTTCGGTCGCTTTATGAAATGGGTTGATGAAATCCGCACTATGCATGTTCGCGCCAATGCCGAAACTCCGGCTGACGCTAAACAGGCTTTGGAATTTGGTGCCGAAGGTATCGGTTTGGCTCGTACCGAACATATGTTCTTTGATGCCAAACGTATTTCCGATATGCGCACAATGATTCTTTCTGATAATGAAGAAGGCCGCAGAGCTGCTTTGGCTCGTTTGTTGCCGTATCAAAAAGAAGACTTCAAAGAGTTGTATCGTACCATGAACGGCTATCCGGTAGTTATTCGTTTGCTGGATCCGCCGCTCCACGAATTTTTGCCGCACACCGATGCAGAAATGCAGGAATTGGCTGATAAAATGGGCAAGACTTTGGCAGAAGTTAAGAATCGTTCTAACTCTTTGCACGAAATGAACCCGATGCTTGGTCACCGTGGTTGTCGTTTGGCAGTTACCTATCCGGAAATTTGCGAAATGCAAACCCGCGCTATTCTCGAGGCAGCTATGGAATGCCGCGATGAAGGTGTAAAAGTTATTCCGGAAATCGAAGTTCCGCTTATCGGCTCCAAGAAAGAGTTGGATATTGTGAAGAATATCATTGATACAACAGCTCAGAAGATTTTCGCTGAAAAAGGTAAGAGCATTGAGTATGAAGTGGGTACGATGATTGAATTGCCGCGCGCCGCTTTGATGGCTGAAGAAATTGCCGCATCTGCCGCATTCTTCGGTTTCGGTACCAACGATTTGACGCAAACTACTTTGGGTATGAGCCGTGATGATACCGGTGCCATTTTGGATTGCTACCGTTCTAAAGGTATTTACGTTGCCGATCCGTTTGCTTCAATCGATGTTGAAGGTGTGGGCAAACTGGTTAAGCGTGCTTGCGAATATGGCCGTGCAACCAATCCGGAATTGCTCTTGGGTGTTTGTGGTGAACATGGTGGTGATCCGAAATCCATCGAGTTCTTCCAACAATGTGGTTTGGACTATGTTTCCTGCTCTCCGTTCCGTGTACCTGTAGCTCGTTTGGCTGCAGCTCAAGCCGCAGTAAAATACGGAAAGACACAGAAAGAGCACAAAGAAAGCAAAGCCGCTTAGTTTAAAACTCGTCTAGCGGGCGCTTGCTTGGAAATTTTCTCCTTGTGTACTTCTTTGTACACGGCGTCAAAAATTCCACTTCGCAATCGCCGCGCTATCCGAGTTTTAGCAAGGCTGTGCCAATATGAAAAGGATTCCTTTGTATGAGAAATCCTTTTTTGTGTACTTCTTTGTACACGGTGTCAAAAATTCCGCATCGCAATCGCCGCGCTATCCGAGTTTTGGCGAGGCTGTGCCGGTATAAGAAGGATTCCCTTGTTTTGGGGAATCCTTTTTATCTTATTTATTCAAATATTCCAAATAGTAAAAAGGCGATAAACCAATAACTTTTAGGTTATTATGTGCTGAAAATGTAACAAAAATGTAACAAAAATATGGTAGTAATTTGCATAAAAATATGATACACTGCAGTAAAGTAGTATAATTCGATTGAGGAAAAATCGATGTATATATGGATATTGTTGGCTACAATTATGGTAGCATTGGCATTTTTTAACGTTTCTCCGCGTGTGGATAAGGAACACGCGCTTAATGAGATTCGTGCTGCAACTGTAACCAATCGTTTCAAAGCAGAACATGAAGCGATGCTTAAAACGATGGAATGCGAAATTATGTATGGTCAGAACAACGGTTGGGATTATGATAATCCGAGTATTCCGGATTCTGAACGTGCCAGTGCTTACGGACCGGTAGATGTTAGTTGTTTTAACCCGCTTGCCGTGAAAAAGAGAGGCGGTTGCACGGGTAATATGATTACCGTAAATAATGAATCAATGAAGGGATTTACGGTTCAGGATACCTCAAAAATATGGTCGGAATATCCAAATAAAAATAACTTTATGACCCATATTCCGTTGGGCTATGAAACCGATGTGGCGGTTTTTCCGAGCGGAATTTATCACTTTGTTTATTGTTTGACGGAATATGCCGAAAATGCCAACAGTGCTGACCAGTTTATTCGGTGCGACTTGAAACAAACAACGACTTCTTCCGGTACGGAAACGCCGGAAAATCCTATGGGTGCGACAGAACCGGAAACGCCAGAAAGTCCTGATAATCCGACGAGCAATAATGTCAAAAAATCAAATGTCGGAGGTTATGGACGCTATTTGGTGACTTTTGCACAAATTCCGGAAAAATGGCTTTCTAAAACGGAAGATGACAACAATTTCAGATATCCGTTGCCGATTTTTGCTAATCTTTTATCTAAAGATTCTGGTGCAGAAACGATTTATGGTTGGACCAAATGTTCGTCTGCCGGTTCTTGCCAGATGTTTGGGCTTAATTCGCGAAGTGGGCATATCAAACGTGCAGATGAGGGACGCCGTTCCGGTGAAGACAAAAAAGGAGTGAGTGTGGATATTGTGTCTTTCGGCAATCAGCGGGTTGAAGGGGAAGACGGACAAGTTACCACGCAAAAGCAACGTAATGTGAATCAAGTTTTTGAATACGAATTATTAAAAGAAGATGCTTTGTTTTGGAAAAACGAATCTTTTCAGGCTAATTGCACCAATACGCCGTGTATGTTTGCGTATGAGGTTTTTCCGGGAACGGATACCGCTTATCATTGCTATAATCTAATGCACGAGGAACAACGAATGAATAGCAGAAAACGCAGAGCAAATTCTGAAAACAATACTGAAACGCCAACACCGGAAAATCCGGTTGAGCCGACAGAATAAAATACTCATTTAACTGATTGAGGAGAACGCCGATGAAAAAGTTTAATAATAAAAAATCCGTCATAGAAAAAGGTGGTTTGATGATTGAAGCCCTAGCTATGCTCGGTCTGATTGCCGTGGTAACACCGACAATGTATAAAAAATCAGCCGAACGCACAATGGAGGTGGAAGATATCAACACCGCCTCGGCAATTCGTTCGTATATGAATTCGTGGAATGATTTGGTGGCTGCGCACTATATTGACATTATGGAAGTAATGGAAGACGGCGATATTATGACTAAAGATGATATCAGTACCAAAGTTTCAGAGCTTGATGCTACACTTAATATTTCGGACGAATTTGAAAGATATTTGCCATATGGCTATAAACCGGATAAAGACTTATACAATTATGGTAATCCAGAATTTGCCGTGGCGCGCCAAGGCAATAACTTGACGGCATTTATGGTGTTTCCTTCCAAATCTCAAGATGAGGATTCCATCGGACAAGAGCGTACGGTGCGTATTGCTTCCTTAATCGGTTCTAACGGCGGCTATGTGCGCGGCGGCAAAGCTCGCGGTGTGGGCGGAACGTGGAGCTTGTCGGAGGGCGATTTAGGTAAAGTCGGCGGAAATGCCGGTGAATATTCCATTGTTACCTCGTCGGTTGATGCCATTAACAGCAGTACCGGCGGTTTGGGGCAAGATAATGAAAAGTATTTGCAACGTACGGCGGAAAACGGTGAGTTGTGGCGCAATATGATGCATACCGATATTTATATGGGTAACTATGACCAAACTTCCGGCGATAATCCGTATGGCGATGACCGTATTGACCCGAATACAAAAGGATTTTTCAGTATTCGCAATATCAATCAATTGATTGTTGGAGCAGACGGACACGCCAAGGCCGAAGATAATGAAGATGGGGCAATGGAAAATGCACCGGATTATGATAAGCTGTATGTGCATAATGGCGATATTGAGCCATATGACCACAAAACCGGAGACCGTGAGGCTTATGATTTTAAGGACTATGCGCTGTATGTTTCCGATGACACGGAAAACGGCAAAGACCATGGGATAAATGCATATATTGCCGGTTCGCTTGAGGCTGCGGCCAAGAGATTTTTTGTTGATGAAAATGAGATAATGTATGATGGTACGCGCGTTCAGCTCGGTTTGTATAAAGAAGATTCGTCTACCGAGGGAGAGGGCGAAGATGCTGTAACGACCAAAACTCCGCATTATTTGATTAACGCACGTAGCGGCCATGTTCAGTCAGCATCAGATGAAAAAGGTAGCGATGCAGATGCCAATGTGGTAAAATTGCTTGATGACCAGATTGTGGTTTCAGACGATGTTTTGGGCAACGGAGATGGGTTTAGTGTAACACAAGACCCTGAGAATCCGGAAAATTCAAGCTCAACCAATAAGTATAAAACCAATATCTTGATGGCCAGCGGCAAGTTCAAAGGCGCCGATAATCAGGAAGGTAAAAGTTCTTTGGTAAGTAGTGACGGGCAGCTGCAAGACATAGAAGTTAAGTATACTCAAGAACAACAATTTCCGGTGATGGTGGATTCCAATATGCTGGTTAATGGGGTTTTGGCTGCCGGACAAGTTGATACGCAACATATTCGCTCAGCCTCGCTTTCTACCGGTTCAGAAAAAATTGATGATAAAATAAAGTGGATGGATGTGGACAATGAGGGAATTCATATCCGGAATCGCAATGATGTTGGTGTTGATGAAGACAACCCGACAAAGGTAAAATCGGCCAAGAGTCAGGTGGAAATCAATAATGAAGCAATAGTTATGCGCTTTGATAAAGAGAAGTATGACTTGCCGGCAGGTGAAGATGCAAAAACAAGTGATTTGACTGACCATGGCACACAGGTGATTATGGATAATCAGGGTGTATTGCTGACGGTGCATAATAATGCTTCCAACGAAAAACAAGATATTATAGGAGAAGGAGGTGAAAAAGTCGGAGATGCAAGCACTGCTCGCAGAATCGTACTGGCTACTGATGAAATGGGTATGGATTTAGGACTTAATGAAATGACTGTCGGCGGTGGTTTAGGCACGGGTAGTGATGCCGCAGAAGGTGATGAGTATCAAGTGAAATATCAAAACGGCGGTCATGTGGATATGGTTGGCACAACCTTGCAAGTGACAGATGCGGATAATAAGCCGATATTTACAATTCAAGGAAATGACAATAAAGAGGAAAACTTTGGGACAAATTATAATGACCAAGGAATAGATTTTGATAATGAGGGTAAACGCAAAGATACTTCATTCAAAATTGCCGGACATGGAAATACGGTGTTTACAAGTGATGATACACATGAAGAGGGCGGAGCGTATATGCCTAAAAAGTTTTTGGCAATGGGGGTTGATACAGCTGCCGATGACGGCAATATGAATAACAATCAATATAATGCTGCAGTAAATATTGTGGCCAATACTACTAATGGCGGCGAAGATCCTGGGCAGAGAGTTGTTTATATTGATTTAGATAATACGCACGACAGAGCTTATGTTGAAAGTACGGAAAAAGGTACAGAATTGGTAAATATTGTGTCGGATGAAGAAAAACCAGGGAAAGGCACAACTTATATGCCGGCTGGTTCAATTTATATTCGTAAAGGACTTATTGAATTATCTCCAGATGCTAACGATGTTGTTAAAGATGAAAATGACCCAAGAAATGGACCACAAATTGCCAACGCGGCTTCTGGTACGATTAGGGCGTCGCGGTTTGTGGCTAACAACTATGATAGTGAAGGTAAGCGCGTAAAATATAATAACCCGATTAGAGGAGCAGACAGCGGAGGAAGTGTATATGCTCAGTATAACGGCTCATCCAAACGTCCGTATGACACGTATATGGTGAATCCGGCATATACTTCAGTGATGAAAGATATTAAGCTGACCTCACGTTTGGGCGCACGTTTGAGTGATATTTTGCCGGATTTTATAACCAAAGCTATTTATATTTCACGTAACAACAAAAAAGAGAATACGATAAATATTTTGGCAGATGGAATGGAAAAATGGGATAATGATAATTGGGATAGTTCAAAATGGCCTGATGCTAAAAGTAATGAGTACGTTTCTCCGTATTTGGGGCGAGTTGTAGCACCGCAGTGTCCTCCGGGGTATGGCCGTGTTATCACAGTAGTGCCGAAGGAATTTAAAATGGCACAGGTCGGCTATTTGCAAGCAGTACCGCAAGCCGCTGGTTCCGGCTATTATGTTAATGACGAATGGGGAAGTGATGCCGGAGGTACACATAAAAATCCATATATTGGTCAATCTGCAATAACGGGAGCTTCAAAAGATTCGGGAAGTCAGGAAGATAGGCAAGCGATGCTGAATGATGTAGAACCGCAGTTTGCTAAAGTTACTTTAGCACAACGGACTGGAGCAGGTGAGGATGATGATGTATCATTCGAGTTTAAATCTAAAGGTGGGCAGATTACGGATAAAACTTCCGATTCCGATGTAGAAAAGATTATGGCACAAGATGGTATTATTCAGGTTCAAGGAACAACTTTGCAAAATGAAAATCTTAACGCAACGATTCATACATCAACCTTGAATTTATCTCATGGTTTTGTGGATGTTGGAAATAAAAAATTCAAACTTAATAATATCAATAATTTGGTAATTGCAAAGGAAAACGACAAAGAACCGGAAACTTCGGTTGTGAACTTTTTACAAACTCCAAAAGCGGCAACCTATGTTTTGCAACGTAACAAAGAAGGAATGCCACCGGTCACTTTCCAACAAAGTACATGGCTTAAAGCAAATACGATTCAGTTGGAAGGTAAAACCTCAGGATATATGGCAGGTTGGGCAGTGTTTATGGGCTTCATTTATCCGGAAGAAGTTTATGGTGATATTGTTAAAAATGTTACCGGTAGTGAGCCAAGCCATTTGATTTCTAATGAAATCGGTTCTGCGGAAAATACTTCGAAATTTTATTGGAATGTATTTCCGGTTAAACCGGGAACAATTGAAGGCATTGTGACAACCTATTGCTATTTTGATAATAAAAAGGCATCAAAAGGTATGCACTTGCTGAGAACTGCCGAAGGTGATGATGCTTATTGGTGGAAATCGGGAAGTAACTATGACAGCTTTGACTATCAGTATGATACGCCGGCGGAATCGTATTATCCATCAGGTAATAATGCTACGTATCGTGAAGAGCAGTTGAATGACCCGGCGTTGAAGTATGATGAGTTGTGGTAACGCCTGCTCTGTTTAAAAAATGGCGTGCATGAAAATGTACGCCATTTTTTTATTGCCGGCGCAAAAAATGTCCTGTCATCCTTGCGATTTTTACTGTCATCCTTGCGAAAGCGAGGATCTCAGTACTCAAGAGATTCTCGGTTCTTGCCTGTCGGCAAGCCCAAGAATGACA
>DEST01000094.1:244-9303 GCA_002361365.1 Alphaproteobacteria bacterium UBA3307 | reverse complement strand
AGCAGCTTTTGGGAGCTAATATTGATGTTTTGACTGAAGAACAAGAGCGTGAGCGTCGCGCCAATGAAAATAAAGTTCGCACTCAGCGCTTTATGGAGGCCTTAGATGTTGATGATATGATTGCTCATTTGTTGATTGCCGAGGGATTTTCGACTATTGATGAAATCGCTTATGTCAATTTGAAAGAACTGGCGGAAATTGAAGGGTTTGATGAAGATGTAGCAACCGAATTACAATCTCGAGCTAAAGAATTTATTGCTGCTCGTGATAAAGAATTTAATGCTAAAAGTAAGGCTCTGAAAATTGATGAGAGTATGAAAAAGGTTGAAGGTTTGGATCCTGAAATGATTATTAAATTGGCAGAAAACGGAATCAAGAAAATTGATGATTTGGCAGATTTAGCCGCAGATGAGTTGATTGAAATTTTGGGCGAAAATACGGTTTCCGAAACTGAAGCAAACAACATCATTATGGCTGCTCGTCAAAGTGCCGGTTGGTTTGATGAAGGTGAAATCTCTGAATAACTAAAGCAATGTGAGATTATACAATGGCTAAGGAAACAGAAAACAGAAAATGCGTGCTGACCGGCAACATTTTGCCGAAGGAAGATTTGTTACGCTTTATCTTATTAAAAGACGGAACGGTGTTGCCGGATTTTAATAAAAAGCTTGACGGACGCGGATTTTATCTTTCCAATTCTAAAAAGCTGTTGTCGGAATTGTCGGTAAAAACTAATCCGCTGAACAAAATTTTGCATACCAAAACAATTATGAGCGCGGATTTGCCGCAAATAGTGGAAAAAATTTTGCATAAACGCGGATTAGATGCCCTCAATTTAGCTCGCAAAGCCGGAGATTTGGTTTTAGGATTCGAAAAAGTTAAAGATGTTATAGCTAAAGGCAAGGCCGCCTTTGTGATTGAAGCAACAGATGCCGGAGATGACGGTAGGCAGAAAGTCGCAGTAATGGCCAGAGATTTGGAAACATTTATATTGTACGATGTTGCAAGTTTGAGCGCGGCACTTAATCGGGAAAATACGGTTTATTTAGCTGTTAAAAAAAGTCCGATGAGCACAATGGTGCGTTCAGCCTTTCAGCGATATCACAAATTTTTGAATGAATAACGGAGAAAAAGTTATATGACAGAAGAGAGTGCAAAGGGCAAATTAACCTTAAAGAAAACCCTCACTTTAAAAAGCGTCAACAAGCCGACATCTGCTGATGGTAAGAAAGTTGTGCAGGTTGAGGTTCGTAAAAAACGGACAATAAATCCAACCCCGCAAGCATCTGCACCCAAAGAAATAGATGAGGCGACGGCGCAAAAGTTAAAACTCTTGGCAGAGGCTAAAGAATATGATGCCAAGAAAAAACAAGAAGAAGAAGCTAAAGAGGCTCAGCGTCAAAAGCAACAGGCAGCCAAAAAAGTCCAACAGGAACAAGAACTTTTGGTACAAGAAACACCAAAAGCAGAACCTGAGCCGGAAGTTGTAAAAGCAGAAGTTTCTAAAGTTACAAAAGAAGCGAAAAAAATAACCAATGATAAAAAAGGTAAGGAAGAAACATTTGCAAATGCCGATTATCGTAGTAAAAAATCGAAAGATTTTGATGATGACGATGATGAGGAAGAATATTCTAAAAAAGGCAAAAAGACAATTACGGTAACCGAAAAGCGTGTGATGAGCCGTGAAGATACGTTTGAGCAAGAACGTAAAAAAATACAAAAACGTAGTTTTGAACCACAGCGCCGCAATAATAAAATAAGCGCCAATAATTATATGATAGGCAGTGGTGATGATGAAGATGACGATTATGGTTACGGATATGGCGTGCCGCATCGTCGATTTAAGAAAAAGCAACCTAAACCGGTGCAACAAGTTCAAACTCCGCAAGAAAAAGTTGTACACGAGGTTATAATACCGGAAACAATTACGGTGCAGGAATTAGCAAATCGTATGGCTGAAAAAAGTTCTGACGTAATTAAACGTTTGATGAGTATGGGAGTTATGGTTACCATAAATCAGCCGATTGATGCGGATACGGCTCAGATTATTGTGGAAGATATGGGGCATATTGCCAAGCGTGTGGCGGATAGCGATGTGGAAGAAGGGTTGACCGGTCCTGAAGATACGGCAGAAGATTTGTTGCCTCGCGCTCCGATTGTTACTGTTATGGGGCACGTTGACCACGGTAAAACCTCACTTTTGGATGCGTTACGCGAAACTAATGTAGTGGCTAAAGAAGCCGGTGGTATTACTCAGCACATAGGTGCGTATCAGATAACATTGGAAAGCGGGCAAAAAATAACGTTCATTGATACTCCGGGACACGAAGCTTTTTCAGAAATGCGTGCCAGAGGTGCTCAAGTGACGGATATTGTGGTGCTGGTTGTGGCAGCAAATGATGGTATTATGCCGCAAACAGTGGAAGCTATTCGTCATGCACAGGCAGCAAATGTACCGATTGTGGTGGCAATTAACAAAATAGATTTACCGGGGGCTGACCCAATGCGTGTTAAGACCGAACTTTTGCAATATGGTATCGGTGTTGAAGAAATGGGCGGAGAATCCTTGTGTGCCGAGATTTCCGCAAAAAAGCGTATAAATATAGATAAATTGGTGGACGCTATTCTTTTACAAGCGGAAATGTTGGATTTGAAAGCAAATCCTAACCGTACGGCTCAAGGTACAGTGGTTGAGGCTAAAATGGAAAAAGGCCGCGGTTCGGTGGCAACTGTTTTGGTACAACGCGGTACTTTGCATATCGGCGATATTTTAATTGCCGGAAAAGAATGGGGACGTGTTCGCGCTATGTTTAATGAGCTTGGTAAAAAAGTTTTGCAAGCCGGTCCGGCTACTCCGGTAGAAGTTGTTGGTTTGCAAGGTACACCAATGGCCGGGGATTTGTTTGTTTTGGCTAAAGATGAAAATCAGGCGCGAGAGGTTACGGGATATCGTATCCGTAAAGAACGTGAACTAAAGATGGTTGCCAATACCAAATCGGCGATGGAACAGATGATGGAAAAGATAAAATCAGGAGAATCCAAACATTTGTCGGTGGTAATCAAAGCAGATGTTCAAGGCTCTATTGAGGCGCTGGAAGGTTCTCTTAAAAAGCTGGCAAATGATGAAGTTTCCGTGCAGATTTTACACTCGGCAGTCGGAGGAATTTCTGAATCTGATGTAACTTTGGCGCGCGCTTCAAATGCATTGATTATCGGATTTAATGTTCGTGCCAATGCTCAGGCTCGTGATATGGCACATCGTGACGGTGTTGATATTCGCTATTATTCTATTATTTATACGGTAGTAGATGATGTCAAAAAAGCACTGGAAGGTATGCTTACTCCGGAATTGCGCGAAAAAATTTTGGGATATGCTCAAATTCGCAATGTGTTCAATATTACCGGAGTAGGAAAGGTTGCCGGATGTATGGTAACAGAAGGTATGGTCAAACGCGGAGCAAAAGTCAGATTGTTGCGAGATAATGTGGTGATTCATGATGGCAATTTAGGACAGCTTAAACGTTATAAAGATGATGTTAAAGAAGTCAAAGAAGGTTATGAGTGCGGTATGAGTTTTGAAAATTACGGTGATATTCAAGTCAATGACGCTATCGAATGCTATGAAGTGGAAGAAATTGCAAAAACACTGTAAGAAGAAAGGAAGATAAAATGACACAGGAATTATCTAACAGGCAGTTGCGTGTCGGGCAGGAAGTGCGGCGTGTGATTGCGGAGGCAATTGAGCAAGGTAACGTACGTTCACCGGAAATTGCCGAAGCATTTATTACCATTACAAATGTTATTATGTCTCCGGATTTGAAGTATGCCACCGTGTATTTAACAACCTTGAACGGCAAAAATTTAGGTGCTGTTTTGGAGCAACTTGCCGCTGATAAATGGTTGTTCAAAAAATTGGTGGCAGATAAACTGAAATTGCGTTTTACACCGGAAATAAACTTTCGCGCCGATGATACATTTGATGAAGCCGAACGTATCAGTCGCCTGATGAATGACCCTAAAGTAAAGGCGGATTTGGCAAAACCGGCGGAAGATGCAGACACAACGGAAAGCCAATAGCCGATGCTGAATCAATTTGTTGCGTATTTTAGCGGTAGCAAAGTTGTGGTTGCGTTTATTGCAATTGTGGTTATTTTATTTATTGTTGCCGTCATTCGCTATTTATTTGACCGTAGCGGCGGATATTTTTAAGTAAAAAAGACGATGTAAAAATACATCGTCTTTTTGGTAGTATGTCAATTTAATCATTTTTTGATATCGGCTAAAACTTTCATTGAAATAATTTTATCCGGATTAGATACCGCGCCATTATTATTAGGGTCACCGCGTTTGATATTATCTACATATTCCATACCCCTTACCACTTGCCCCCAAACAGTATATTGACCATCTAAAAATCCAGCATCTTTAAAGCAGATAAAGAATTGGCTGTCGGCAGAATTAGGGTTAGAAGCACGAGCCATAGAAACCGTGCCGCGAGTGTGATGTACGCTGTTAAATTCAGCATCAATATTTTGACCGCTGCCGCCTGTACCGTTACCGCGCGGGTCGCCGGTTTGTGCCATAAATCCGTCAATTACACGGTGAAAATTCAGACCGTCATAAAAGCCTTGACGTGTCAGCTCTTTAATACGGGCAACGTGATTAGGGGCTACTTGCGGATACATCTGAATGTAAACATCTCCGTCTTTAAGTTGCAATACCAGAGTATTTTCAGGGTCAAGATTTTGAGCATTAACCCCCAAAGCGGTAAATAAAACAGTTAAGCAAGTTAAAAGTAATTTTTTCATTTTAGAAGTTCCTTTCATTGTTGGTTAAATTTAGTGTGGTAAGGAGCCGACTCTGAAAAACAGAGGTAAGAGCTCGTAACTGCCATTGTGATAGTAAACATAAAGCGGAATACTGTCTCGCCCGTATGATTGGAGCGCTGCATTATATTCCGGATTATATTCGGTCATATCGGCAACAAACAAGTGCACATTATTTTTGTGTACAAAGTTTGCAAAGCGTTCGGTATTTAAAATTATTTTATGATTAAATTGGCAAGTCAGACACCAATCGGCCGTAAAATCTATAAAAATATTAGCTCCTTTATTATTTAGCTGTTCGACCAATGCGGCATCAAGAGGTTGCCAATTAAGCAAAGTTTTTTCGGTGTTTTCCGTAGTTGTGAGTTGCGCATACAAAACTGAGCCGAGCCAAACAGAAGTAAAAAGTAGCGGCAGAGATAAAATGATTTGCAATTTACGCATCCAACGCCCCGGTTTAGGCATAATCAGGCATAGTTTGTGCGGATATAGTTCAATCAGGGCATAGGGCAGGGCATAACCCAAAGCCAATCCGCCAAACACTGCAAAAATTTCCGGCACGCTGCGAGTAAGAGCGTATCCGACGGCGGCTCCCATAAACGGACCGGTGCAGGGACTGGCAATCAATACTGCAAAAAAACCGGTGGCAAATTCATTTATACCGGCAAGTTTATGAATTTTTTGCGTCACCAAATTAGGAAAATGCCACAATTCGGTCATATATAAAAACAGCACTAAAAACAATACAGCCATTATGCCGACAAACCAAGGGGATTGCAATTGGAAGCCCCAGCCGACATTTTCGCCGCCGGATTTCAAAGCAATCAACACAGCAGTCAAAAGCATAAAGGATAAAAACACACCGCAAGTGTATAAAAGCGCATTTTTAAATGGTAAGAAATTTTGCCGAGGTTGTTTAATAAGATTGAAAATTTTCAGACTCAAAATCGGAAAAACACAAGGCATGGCATTGAGTAAAATTCCGCCGATAAATGCAAACAAAATCATATAAAGCAGGTAGCTAAATGTGTTGTTAATATACTG
The DNA here is from genome assembly GCA_002361365.1 of Alphaproteobacteria bacterium UBA3307. Taxonomy (GTDB): domain Bacteria; phylum Pseudomonadota; class Alphaproteobacteria; order RF32; family CAG-239; genus RUG410. Next base: position 3,433 of record DEST01000094.1, on the reverse strand, counting down.
GATATCTGCCAGAAAACTCTGTTGGGGAGTCATAATCAGAGCTTGTTTAAGTTGAGATGAAGGTGTGTTTTGCCAACGTATTTGAATACCGGTTTCTGATGGTGTGATTTCGATTTCGGATTCATCAATAACATCTTTTTGGGTGGGAGCAAAATAAACCGATTCGCTATATGGCAAGGCAAGCTGTAAGCGGTTATGGTTTTGCGGACTGGATAGAGTTATTTTTTGCGGAAAAGTTTGGGTTGCAATAGAGATTAAATCTTGCCATTTATCGTTTGGCGTGGCAGCTATATCCATAGGCTTAAAACTTAATGTTTCTGGTTTACAAACGTCGCTACACTCCACAAAATCAAGTTTTAATTCCGCATTATGTAAATCACTCAGTTGCAAAGAATAATATGCAACATTTTCGTAGAAATATTCATGCATAGTATCAAAAATAGTACGAGCTGTCGGTGTGCTTTGAGCAATAATTTTCAGCTCCGAATTTTCAGCCTTGATAGTAGTCGATTGCCCGACATCTCCAGGATTGCTCCAAGATATATGCCAGTTCGGGCGGATTTCAAATTTTAATAAAACTTCGTCTTGTGCATTGTGAAAAAGTGTTACGGTTGTATTATCGGTACGCTTGACTGAATCATCAGCGCAAGCATAATTATTAAACAGTGCGGCGTATATCAAAAATAAACCGAATAACAAGTTGTGCTTCATCTTTACCTCACAAATCTTATAACATATAATAATGTCAAAAGATAAATAAAAGATTATTTTTTTATAATTAAGCGTAATAAATTGCATTTAAATCCGAAATATGTTACAGAGTATAATGTTGAGAAGCAAGGATGAAAGATGAATGAAGTTTGGCTTAAAACTCTAGAGCAAAGTAAGATACGTATAGCTGAGAAAAAGCATAAGCGCAAATATTTTGCTCTGTGTGTAAAAGTGGCGATTATTATGTTATGTTTACACCTTGTATTTCCACAGTATGTAAAACGGTTGGTGTATCCTTATTTGTTTGGAAAATATACGGCGGAAAATTTGCAAATATCAAGGGCGGATTTATTTGAGGATATTACAGCGGAAACGTTTATATTTAAGCGCAAAAATATAAGCTATACTTTGCAGCCGCGTACCAAATATGCCGTAACGGCACGTGTGGGAACAGTTGAAGATTACACCACACTGACAAATTTGATTTTTCGCGGACAATTTCAAGGAAAATATATCAATTTGGTGCCACGTGATATGGTACTTGTCATCGGGCAAATGGCCGAACCGTCAGTGTTTGAAAAATTTGAGTTTGTACATGAAGAAAGAGCCGGAGGAGTACGTTGTAAAGGGGTTAAATATCAAACCTCTTTTATGCCGACTTTTATAAGTGCGGAAAAGGCAGATGAAAACCGTAAAAAGTATCAGCAGTGTCACCATTATATCAAGATTGAAGAATATAATAATTATCATCTGATTCCGGCTAACGAACGTATCAATAAAGCATTGGAAATGCTGTTGCCTAATGATATTGTGCATCTGGAAGGAATATTGGTAGACGTGCCGCAAATGGGGCTTAATACCGGAACACGCAAAGAGCAGACACATCGCAATATGCGTATAAACGGATATGCTCCGGGAATGTGTTTTATTTTGTATACCACTAAAGTGATTCTGAATAATCGAATGTATAAATAAAAAAAAATACCTGCTCAAATTAAGCAGATATTTTTCAGAAATAATGCACTTATCTCTTATATCTTATTTCTTGCTGGAAGAAGTAGATTTTTTAGAAGAAGCTGAGCTTTTTTTGCTGGAAGAAGAACTCTTGGTGCTTGAGCAGCAGCAAGAAGAATTGCAAGTATTGCCATAAAGTTGGTTCAATGCCATATTCCAGAAATATTCATCTTGACCATTAGGGCAACCGGCGTTTTTCCAGCAATAATAAGCAGCTTCTCTAACGCTGTTTTCGTTATATTTTGTAGTCATTTAATTTCTCCATAATTTTATAATAGTTTATATTACAAGCTTGAGTATAATCACTTTTTTTTATGCGTCAATAGGTTAGACAACAAATTTTTGCATAATGTGCAAATTTATAAAATCCATATTTAAAAAAAACAGCAAAATAATATTTTAAAGAATAACAATCACTTAAAATAAACATTCTTTTTTTGATATTATTCGCTTGCAATTTCGGATATAAACTTATATAGATAGAAATGTAATTTTTTAATTGTTGAACGACTGCTTAAACAGTCTTATCATACAGGAGTTTATTATGGATAATATGTTGTCTGAAGAAGAAATTAAAGCTATTGTTGACGGTGATCACGGAAATGTCTTTGCGGTGCTAGGCATACATCGCGATAAAGGTTCCAAAAAGGTTTATATCAGGACTTTTCAGCCGTTTGCCACTTCGGTTGAAGTATTAGATGTAAACGGTAAATCGTTGGGAATGATGATTAAAGTCGACGAACGCGGTTTGTTCCAACTCAATACGGATAAGACAGAAGATTTTAAGTATAAATTCAAAATAACAAATGACCAAGGTCATATATATAATGCTGAAGATGTGTATCGTTTTCCGGCCACAATCGGGGATATAGATGCCTATCTGTTTGCACAGGGCAATCATCGGGAAATGTATAAAAAACTCGGTGCTCATTTGATGGAAATAGACGGAGTTAAAGGTGTGGCTTTTGCTGTGTGGGCACCAAACGCAAAACGTGTATCGGTTGTAGGCAATTTCAACAATTGGGACGGGCGTATCAATGTAATGCGTAAACACATCAGTTGCGGAATTTGGGATATTTTTATACCAAATTTGGTGGAAGGAGAATATTATAAATTTGAAATTAAAACTCAAAATAACAATATCTTGAGCAAAGCTGACCCGATGGCGACATTTTCTGAAGTTCGTCCGAAAACGGCGTCAATAGTATTTGATATCAACCATTATCAATGGAATGATGAAAGGTGGATGAAGTATCGTCAAAATAACAATATTTATGATAAACCAATGTCGGTATATGAAGTGCATTTAGGTTCATGGCGCCGCAAAGGAGATAATGGTTCAGAGTTTTTAACATATCGCGAGTTGGCTGATAGATTGGTACCGTATGTCAGCAATATGGGATTTACGCATGTCGAATTTATGCCGTTGTGCGAGCATCCGCTTGATGCTTCGTGGGGATATCA
>DEST01000094.1:0-186 GCA_002361365.1 Alphaproteobacteria bacterium UBA3307 | reverse complement strand
GGTAATCCGGATGATTTCCGCTATATGATTGATAAGTTTCATCAAGCAGGTATCGGCGTGATTATGGATTGGGTTCCGGCGCATTTTCCAAAAGATGGTCACGGTTTGGCAGAATTTGACGGTACTTGTCTTTACGAACACGCAGATCCGCGCAAGGGTGAGCAGAAAGATTGGGGCACAAAAATA
>DEST01000115.1:61179-108163 GCA_002361365.1 Alphaproteobacteria bacterium UBA3307 | reverse complement strand
ATGGAACAAGAAGGTGTTGTTACAAAACAAGACCACGTCGGTCGACGCGAAGTAATCGGGGCTGATTAAAAAATATCGACTGCCATAAAACAAAAAACGCCTCAACCAGTATGAGGCGCTTTTTTCTCCGATAAGGAGAGTTTCATGAAGTAAAATTCCTAAAATTTGTAAGACAGACCAAAAGCAAACGCTTGTATGGAGTTATGATATTCCGCTGTAATATGTCGTCCGTCATTACCGGTCAAACGTGTATCCAAACTGGCCTTACGGGCATTGATATAAGTATAAGCCGCATTAAAACTCAAATGTTCATTATACTGATATCCCAAACCAATGGTTGTCCAATAGCGGTCGGTATCCGGAATGCGCGGTGTCCGATGCTGATAACGCACGGCACTTTGGTCGTATGCTATACCTAAACGCAGTTTCCACTGTTCGTCCAACTTAACACTGGTACCGAAGGCAAAAAAGTTGGTGTCACGCCATTTTTCGTTAACCGACGCAATATAATCCTTTCCCGGCATATTATTCCCATTGCGGCTCTTAAAGGTTAAATCTTGAAAAGAACTCCAAAATACGCGTTGATATTCTGCCATAATCGCCCACCGGTCATTGATTTCATGATAAGCACCTAAAGAGAACATTGCCGGTGTATCTAAATCTACTTTAATGCGTTGATTTAAGAGAGAATCAATAAATTCACCTTGCGCTCCTGCTTCTCCGCCCATTTGCGTATAGATGCTGCCCGAAGATTTCATTTTTCCTTTAATTTTGTGCTTAATTTCACTGCGATATCCCATGCCGAAACGTGTGCTGTCATTTATTTCATAGAGCGCTCCAAGTTGATATCCGGCGGCCCAACTGTTACCATCTTCTGCCACCAACCCGGTACCGGTTTTGGAACTGCTGCTTGTCAAATGCGCCCATAAATATTGAAACTGTACACCGGCTCCGAGCGAAAGTTTATCAGTTGCTTTGTAAGCTGTCATTGGTGTAAAAGTAGCGGTTTTAACATCAGAAGTAATTCCATGGTCCGCACCAACCCATTGATGGTCATATTTGGTAATCATACCAAACGGACTGTTACCGGCCAAACCGATAAACCACTTGTCGTTTATTTGATGAGAAACCGTAATATTCGGAGAAACTGCCGCATGCACCACATTTTGTACATCGGCATCACGTTTACCATCTGCGCTGTAAACATCTTTGGCGGTGGCTTTTGGGGCAATATATGTTCCGCCCATAGTTAATTGCGTACCTTTTTGGCGTGTTAAACCTGCCACATTATAATATGCGTAAGAGTTATCCTCAGCACCGGCAGTTGCTCCGGCAAACGCATTACCTTGCGCAGCAGCTGATTGTTCACGCAAATGAAAACCGGCGGCATTCGCATTTGCAGAAAGCAATATTGTGCCTAGTGCCGTCGTAAAAATCAAAGCTTTTTTCATAGTAGTCCTGTTATGTTATTGAAACAACGGAAACATTTTTGATAGTTTCCCTAAGGAAACCATAAACCATATATTTTCGTTTTTAGCAAGATTTTTCGCCATTTTATAAACAGCAGTTGTGCGTTAGCTAAAAATATAACGTTTACCGTACAAATTGCTATATCTGCGGCTTGTTGATTATTATAGTCTTTTGCTTTACAAAAATACGGACTATGCTATAAACAAAATATCTTGTACGTAACTACGGAAAGGGACTACTCGTGAAAGAATTTGTTCGATTTTGCTTGAGATTCGTCTTAAAATTGATGAAAGCAAAGTGTATATTTAATTTTGACGTCAATAAACTCCCGCAAAAAGGTGTATATGTTGTCAATCACGTTTCTTATCTTGACCCGATTTTGTTGTTTGCATTTTTACCCGGAAATCCGGTGTTTGCATTGGGCGGACATTTATATCGGCGGCATTGGATACGTTTTTTAATGCAGCGCGCCGATGTAATTCAATTTAACCCGATTGAGCCGACGGATATCAAAAAACTGATTGCCAAAGTTGATGAAGGCCGCTTGGTGGTGATTTTTGCAGAAGGAAGAATTACCGAAGATGGCGGATTGATGAAAATTTATGAAGCTCCGGGTCTTGTTGCCGATAAGTCAAAGGCTCCGCTGATTCCGGTATGGATTGACGGTCCGCAATACGGCTATTTTTCTAAAACAAAAGGACATTTACCGCACCGCCCGTTGCCTAAAATGCGTATTTATGTCGGCAAACCGCGCAGTTTCAAACTGAAGGACGAATTGCGTCGCCAGCGTGATCATATCAGCAATGAAGTATATATGATTTTGCGTGAAATGTGCTTTGAAATAAATTATAATAAAAATATTTCGCTTTTTGCTCAATTGATGAAAACTGCAAAAGTATATTCGCGTACAGGGTGGTTTTCTAAACGTCCTCGCATTATAGAAGATATCAACCGTAAGCAAAAATCCTATAAAGATATTATTGTTGCAGCTTTTGCTTTAGGACGTACTTTTAAAAAATTTACCTCCCATGATGAAAACGTCGGTGTTTTGTTGCCGAATGCAATTGCCACCGTATGCACATTTTTCGGACTTTCGGCTTTTGAACGCACTCCGGTAATGATTAATTTCTCTGTTGGCTCTAAAAATATGGTTTCAATGTGCAAAACCGCATTGGTAAAGTCGGTAATTACTTCAAAAGCATTTATCGTTAAAGGCAAACTTGAGACCGCAGTCGAAGAACTGGAAAAAGCCGGCATAAAAATTATTTATTTGGAAGAATTGGCAAAGAAAATGTCACTGTTTACTAAAATAAGTGCATTTATCAGCTACAAAATAAAGCATATACCTCATAGAATAGGGGGCAATAAAAAGGCGGTGATTGTGTTTACTTCAGGTTCGGAAGGCGCACCGAAAGCTGTACTTTTAAGTCACGCAAATTTGATTGCAAATGTCAATCAGTTGGCGGCAATTCAGACTATTACCTATAAAGATTTGCTGTTTAATGCTTTGCCGATGTTCCATAGTTTTGGTCTGATGGTTGGTATGTTATTCCCGCTGTTTCAGGGTTCTAAACTGTTTTTATATCCGTCGCCGCTCCATTATCGCGTGGTGGCAGAGTTGGTGTATGAACTTGGTGCAACATTGATGATTGGTACCGATACATTTTTGCGTGGCTATGCCAAAATAGCGCATCCGTATGATTTTCATAATGTGCGCCTGATGTATTCCGGCGGAGAAGCAGCTAAACCGGATACACGCAGTATGTGGATGGAACATTGCGGAATCCGTATGATGGAAGCTTATGGTTCTACGGAGTGTTCTCCGGTTATGACGGCTAATAACGGAATATTTAATAAATTTGGTTCTATCGGCAAATTGTTACCGGGAATGCAATACCGTATTGAACCGGTAGATGGGATTGATACCGGCGGCGAGTTGTGTGTCAAAGGTCCTAATGTTATGCTCGGCTATTATATGCCTGATAATCCGGGGATTTTGGTGCCGCCGCAAAACGGTTGGTATCATACCGGAGATGTGGTAGATTTAGATGAAATCGGCTTCTTCACAATTAAAGACCGCATTAAGCGCTTTGCCAAAATCGGCGGAGAAATGGTGTCGCTCAATGCTGTACAAGATATGGTAATTGATGCAACAAAAGAAATGCTTGGCGAATATAACTATGGTGTTGTGGCTATTCCGCACGAAAGCAAGGGCGAACAAATTGTGCTTGTAACCAACAATAAGAGCGTAACATCTTCTATGTTGCATGATTATGTCAAAGCAAACGGAATGTCCGAACTATATTTGCCGCGGGTAATTTTATATCACGAAAAGTTGCCGGTTTTCGCAACAGGCAAATCGGATAATGTTACCCTCAAAAAAGAAGTGATGGAAGAACTTTGCACGCCGGTAGCATATGCCGCGTAAAAAATGTGGAGATACGGTTTTAAGTCTTGCGGTTTTGTAAAAAAAGCGTATTTTAAATAAAGTTTGATATTAAAAGGAAAAATACTATGGCTATGAGCATAAATAAAGTAATTTTAGTGGGCAATTTGGGTGCAGACCCGACAGTCAGTACCATGGCTTCCGGTGATAAAGTTGTCAACCTGCGTGTTGCCACTTCAGATTCGTGGAATGATAAAACAACCGGTGAACGTAAAGAACGAACCGAATGGCACCGTGTGGTAATTTTTAATAAACAATTGGCAGATACAGCCGAAAGATATTTGCGCAAAGGCTCTAAAGTTTATCTTGAAGGTCAGTTACAGACTCGCACTTGGAAGGATAATAATGGACAAGATCGCTATACCACAGAGGTTGTGCTTCAACGCTATGGCGGTACAATGATTATGCTCGATGGCCGCGGTAGTGGTGCGGAAAGTATGCCGATGGGTGATGCCGGTGATGTTTTTGCGGCATCGAGCAATTCCGGTTGGGATAATAGTACGGCGACAACACCGTCAGATTTAGATGATGATATTCCGTTTTAAATAGTGCAGTTACCAAAAATCCCCTTGTCAATTCAAAAAAGGACAAGGGGATTTTTTTTAGAGCATTATTAAAAAATTATGCAAGTTTATCAAGCTCGGCAATTGCATCATCAATCAATTTACTTTTATCAGTAATTTGTAAATAGCGATTGATTACCTTTTGTGCCAAATCTATCGAAGCACGGCCGGCAAAAAGATTTATTTCAGCTTTTGTTTTTTCGGTTGCCGCCGCGATTCTGCGTTCTGCTTCTTTTTCCTTGTTCTGCAATTCTGTTTTCAGAGTTGCAAGCTCGCGCTTTTTTATATTTTGCATATTTTTGCGTGATTTTTCAATAAGTTTCTGCGCTTCATCTTGTGCATTTACAAACTTACGCTCATAGTCTGCCAACAGTGCTTGCGCATCATCACGTAGTTGAGTTGCATTTGCAATATCGCTTACAACCTTGTCGATTCTGCGTAACAATGCGGCTTTTACAAACTTATAAATCGGTTTAATAATACATAAAATTGCCAAAACGAATGCCACACCGACCCAGAAGTGAATTTCTAAATAAAATGGCTCTGCCGGCAATTCGGTAGCTGCTGTTTTTCCGGTTGCAACAATTGCTTCCGATACATTTTCTGCCGCATCGATAATAGCATTTTGTGTGGCGTCAATGATATCTTGCCCGCTTGGCACAACAGTCGATGTTTCTGAAATTTCATTAATCAAAGCTTCATCCATTGACTTTTTCCTTTTGTGCGGTGTCGGCAATATCTTGTCGACTGATATTTACAAATCCGAGTTTTTGGGTAATCTGATACGCCAAATCTTGTGCCATTACTTCTATATTTTGCAAGGTATTCGCCTTTTGAGTTGCCAACATAAATTCGTTATCGGCAATTTTTTGATTAAGTTCGGCACTCAAATCGGATTCGGCTTTATGCAAATAAGCCTTAAGTTCCTCTTTGCCGTGCAAAATTTCCGCTTGAGCTTGTTTTTCAGCCAAATCAAGTGTTGTGTGATATTTTTCGAGCGACTTTTGGGCCTGAGTATTAAGAGTTTCTGCTTTTTGCAAATATTCATCAATTTTGCGTTTGCGTTGCTCAATGGTGTCTGCCAATTTAGGTACAACAAAAGTCGAAAGCAGAAGCCACAGCATACAAAAACTTAACAACAGCCAAAATGCCTGCGAAATATACGACGATAAATCAAGTTGAGGCATATCTTTTCCTTTAAATAAGAAACAGATTTATTAAGATTAGCTAATCATCAAAATAGCAATAACCAAGATGTATAATGCAATGGATTCGATTGAGCCCATACCGATAAAGCCGAACAATGAAACATCTTTTTTAACCTGCGGATTACGGCCGACAGTTTCAATCATAGATGTCCACAATTTGGTCAAACCCCAAGCAGCGGCACTCATTCCGATAGCGCACATACCTGCGGCAATATAAGCCATAGCTTTATCTTGTAAAATTTCGTTTTCCATTTTTCGTTCCTTTCAAATAAGTTAGTTAAAAACAGCTATTCTTCGCCACTTATGGCTTGGCTTAAATATACGCAACTGAGTGTGGTATAAATATAAGCCTGCAAAAGCGCGACAAATAATTCAAACATAATAATGCACATATCGGCAACTAGCGGAATAAAGCCAAAAAAGTGCATTGCTATAATAAATGAGCCTAAAACCTCAAGCATAATATGTCCAACAGACATATTTACCGCCAGACGAATAGTCAGACTAAATGGTTTTGCCAATAAAGAAAGCGTTTCTACCGGAATAATCAGCGGAGCCATCAGCCACGGCAATCCTTCCGGAAAAAATGTGCGCAAATATCCGGCACCGCGACGTTTGACCCCAAAAACAATGTTCAGCAACAAAAAGAATACCGAAAGCGTGCCGACCGCCGCTATATGTGATGTAAATGTAAAGCTATACGGAAACAACCCCAGAATATTACCGCAGGCAACAAATAAAAACAGTGTAAATATAAGTGAAACATATTTAGCACCGTCATTCCCCATTGTCTCTCCGATAAGACTGCGAATAAATTCATATATAGATTCGGAAAATGCTTGTCCGACAGTTGGTATAATGTTGCGTTTGCGCAAACAAAAGATAAGCGTCAAAAACACAAACAAAATTGTAATCAACATACATAGGGACGAATTTGTAAACGAGATATCAATACCGTTAAAATTTAGCGGTACAAGCTTTTTGATTGAAAATTGTTCCAACGGGTTTTCCATTGAATTACTCCTTATTGATATCCTTATCCGTTTGTTGCGCTGCTCTATATAAGTTCAGCATACCGGCGGCGCATCCGAAAATTGCTGAAACAAGCATCAAAATCGGCTTGGTTGCCCAATAGCGGTCGGCAACATATCCGATACAAAGCGCAATAATCACCGGAGAAACAAATTCTGTTGCCATTCTGAATATCGCTTCAATCGCAACTCGAGCAGAACTCTTTGAAGTTTTAGCGGATTCGCTTTGTTTTTGTTGCTTAAATTTTTTGATTCTTTCACTTAGTTCCTGAATATCCTCCGGTAAATTTTTCATTTGTTATACTCGTTATTGCAAATTTATCAGCCTCTTGTCAAGATATTCTCTCAACTTATCATATCCGACAACGCCGTAAATAATTTCATTTCCATCAGCACCATGAAATAAAAAAGCCGGAGTCCCTTGCATTTTAAGGTTGCGCAAAGCATCTTCCCGATTGGTAATAATTTCTTGTGCTACTGAATTGTTGCTGATGCACGCTTGTGCTTCGTCATAGCTCAATCCATATTCGGCAGCAAACTTAAACAGTTGTTCATTAGTGATATCCATCCACCATGAGCGTTGTGAATCAAACAGTGTGTTAATAAAGCCAAAATAGTTTTCATAAGTCATACATTCGGAAAGCATAGCCGCTTTCATTGCATTTTTATCAAGTGGAAAGTTCACAAAAATTACCCTCAACAGACCATTATCAATGTAGTCTTGCTTAAGTCGCGGCATAATATCTAAATGAAAGTCGGCACAATGCGGACAAGTCAGAGAAGAATATTCATAAAGCGTCAGCGGTGCAGAGGCTGAGCCAAGAGCATATTTGGCTGAAACATTGATAGCCATATTTGCCGGCAGTTCAATTGCCAACTCGCCGGCTTCGGCAATTTGCCTTTGCAAAATAATTTGCCCGTTTTGATAAACAAAACCTTTATAATTAAAATAAAAAACGGCGGAAACGCAAAAAACGACCGCAAGAGATAAAAAGTTGCTTATTTTCTTTATAAAAACTTCCAAAATATCACTCCTGTTTTTTATGTTGTGACAACACTGACCTGCCTAAATTTTCGATTGCTTCACGTAATTCCGGCCGATCGATATCTTTTGACAACTCAGTAATATAAGATTCTTCCTCAGCGGATACAACAGTTTTTTTCACTTTATCAATCGGTTTTTTGGCTGTTGCAAAATCTTGCGGTGTACCGTTTTGCAAAATTCGAATTTTTTTAACGGCCGGATATCCAAAAAAAACGTTGATTTTATCAATAATTCGTTGCTCATTTTGTGCAATTTCCATCGCAAACGCACCGGCAGGAACCATAATGGTCAAACAGCCTTCGGTGTGCATATCTTTGGGAAAGTTAAGTTTTTGCGGCAAACTGTATTTTGCCATATCTTCTCCGACAATGCTGCTCCATGCGGTTAGCAAATCAAGTTGCATAAATCCTCGTTGTCCTAAAAGTTGTCGCATAATAGGCAGTGCGGTTTGAGCGACTCCGGTCAAGCCTTTAAGGGTATGTTCGCTGTTTATTTTCAGCCCTTTAGCCATCGGTTTTCTCCAAATGTTCGGCATAATGAGCGAGCGGATGTTTGCTACAAACCGTACGCATCAATTTTTGCGAAGTAATATGTGTGTAAATTTCCGTTGTAGTAATATTTTCGTGGCCGAGCATTTTTTGCACCGAACGCAAATCGGCATCATTATTTAATAAATGCGTGGCAAAAGAATGTCGTAAAACGTGAGGTGAAATTTTAGAAGCATAAATACCGCATTGTGTTGCCAGATTTTTCAAATCTTTATAAAATGCATCACGCGTCAAATGCCCGTCAACCGCGGTCAGAGAAGGAAATAAGTACGGCGATTCGGCATTCTTTTTTATAAATGCGGTACGCAAATCCCCATATTTTTCTAATGTCCGCAACGCACGCTCGGCAATCGGTACAATTCTCTCTTTACTGCCTTTACCTAAAATTGTGAGTTGGGCTTTTTTATAGTTTATTGCGTTGTAAGGGAGTGTCACCAGCTCCGAAACCCGCATTCCGGTTGCATACATAAGTTCAATCATTACCGCGATTCGCTGGATTCGATAATCATCACTTTGGGCGGCAGTTGTAATTATTTGCATTATTTCTTCGGCACTCAAAAATTTAGGCAACGGCTTTTCTTGCTTGGGAGAAAGAATATTTTGTGCCGGATTATCGGCAATAATTTTTTCCGAATACAGAAATTTACAAAATTCTCTGATTGCCGAGAGTTTGCGGGCAATTGTTTTGGAAGCAAAGCCACGGTTATAAAGATTTTGCATAAAATTTTCGATACTTTGTTTATTTAAATCTTTTGCATTTGCAAAATTACTAAATTCCAAAAATTGGTGCAAATCAAGTTCATAAGCGGCAAGGGAATTTTGTGAGGCGCCTTTTTCGGCTGCCATCATTTGCAAAAAATTCTCAATCTGCAATCCTAACATTTTTATTTTTGTAAATTAACTTCGATTGGCTTAGAAATATGTTCGGTCGGCAAAGTAATATCTTGTATTACTACAAAACAAATTCCGGCAAAAATTGCTGCCAAAACTGCATAAATAATTATTTTAGAAGTGTCTTTTTTGTTGTTGTAATAGCTTTTCATCTGATTTTTCCTTATTATAACGTGTGAAAAAATATTGATTATATATTAACAAGGATATAACGTAAGGTCAATAGCAAAGAATGGTTATAAAAACAAAATGAAAATACCTGAGATAAATAAAATAATATTATTGGTAGGGCTGATGGGCAGCGGTAAAACCAGTGTAGGCAAAAGATTGGCACGCAAACTTTCGCTTCCTTTTGTGGATGGCGATGCCGAAATTGAAAAAGCCGCCGGATTGTCGCTTGTAGATGTGCTTAAATGCTTTGGAGAGGCAGAATATCGTGCCGGAGAAGAACGGGTTATGAAACGTTTGCTTAAAGGTGCACCGTGCGTTTTAGCCTCAGGAGGAGGTTCGTTTGTGGCGGAACAAACACGCGCACTTGCCAAAGAAAATGCCTTAACAGTATGGCTCAAGGCAGATATCAACACTCTCTATCATCGCACCGCCGGACGAACACGACGCCCTTTTTTGTTGGGGGATAATGAAACCGTAAAGCATAAATTGCAGGAATATATCACGGAAGAATATCCGTACTATTCCGAGGCCGATATTGTGGTGGAAACGCGTGATGAACGAGTAGAATATACAGTTCGACACGTTATTGCTGCTATCAATAATTATTATCGCAAATCTGGAAAAAAGACGGAAAATAAAGGAAAACAAAAGATGAAAATTAAAGAGCTTGTGTTTGCCAGTCATAATGCCGGCAAAATCGCAGAAATTAAACAAATATTGACGCCGCTTGGTATCAGTGTTAAATCCGCCGCAGATATGAATTTGCCTGATGTGGCGGAAACCGGTACGACTTTTGCCGAAAATTCTCTTTTAAAATCACAAACAATAGCTAAAGCAGTTGGTTTGCCGTGTATTGCCGATGATTCCGGATTATGTGTTGATGCCTTGAACGGAGCGCCGGGGGTATATTCTGCTCGTTATGCTCCCGACCGTGATTTTGATAAGGGTATGGATAAACTGTTGAATCAAATGGAACAAAGCGCCGATAAAAGCCGTAAAGCACATTTTTCTTGCGTGGTGTCATTGGCTTTTCCCAATGGAGAATATAAACTCTTTGAAGGGCGCGTAGATGGCACGATTGCCACAGCAAAAATGACCGGTACCGAAGGTTTTGGTTATGACCCGCTTTTTGTGCCTGATGGGTATAATATCAGTTTTGCTCAAATGGAAAAGTCCGAAAAAAATAAGATTTCACATCGCGGGCGTGCAATGCAAAAATTTAAGGATTATCTCGCCTCATTATAATATCATCTAAGGACTTCTCATGGTTGCAAACAAAATTTATAACATCAGCGCCGGAGCATCTTTTGTTGATGTTTTGGCACAGATATATTTGCAAAAATATGCCGATAATCCGGATGAATTGGCAAAAGTATTGTTTTTGTTGCCTAATCGGCGCGCCTGTCAAAGTTTGGCTGATGCGTTTGTACGTCGGCACGATTTAAAACCGACAATATTGCCGCAAATCAAGCCGATTGCCGAAGTTGATGAAGATGAGGTATTTCTGACTCGCGATTCATCGTTATTACACAATTTATTGCCGGCTGTAGATTCCACCGAAAAAGTATTGCAATTCACGTTGATGATAATGAAAAAATCAGAACTTGGGATGGATAATATTTCGTTGGCGCAGGCTTACGCATTGGCGCAAAATTTGGCACAACTCACGGATATGTCTTATAATGAGCGGTTGGATTTGCGCAAAATAAAAGATTTGGTGGGGGAAGAATATGCCATTCATTGGAAGCAAACTTTGCTGCTATTGCAAATTATTACCGAATATTGGCCGCAAATATTGGCCGAAAACGGCAAAATAGATGTTGCACAACGCCGCAATATATTGCTCGAATCAGAGATAAAATTGTGGCAGCAAAATCAAACAAATCAGCATATTGTTGTTGCCGGCACCACTGCCGCTTTTCCGATTTTAAAAGAGTTGGTAAAAACCGTCGCAGAACTGCCAAACGGGGCAATATATCTCTATGGTTTGGATAAATATTTAGAAGATTCCGCTTGGGAAAAAATAGATGAAAACCATCCGCAATACGAGCTTAAAGAATTATTGGAATATCTCAATATTTCTCGCGATTCGGTGCCAAATGCGGATATTTTGCAGCCATTTGCTTTGCGTGAGAAAATTGTGGCAGAAACAATGCGACCTGCAGAAAGTTCTTGTGCTTGGCGCGATTTATCGACGCACCCTATTCCGGCTGAGCAGTTTGATAACATTCGTTTGCTTAATTGTGATGATTTGCGACAAGAAGCCGCGGCAATTGCGCTGATTATCAGACATACGTTGGAAACACCGGAAAAAACTGCTGCCCTTGTAACAATGGATCGCAATCTTTCGCGTCGGGTTGTATCGGAGTTGCAAAAGTGGGATATAAATGCAGACGATTCGGCAGGCAGGCCTTTGAGTCTGACACAGATAGGAATTTATTTACGACTGATTTGGAATGTTTTGGAAAACGATTCGCAAACCGCAATCATATCGTTGTTTAAGCATCCGTTTACGGCTTGCAAAATGTCGCGAGCCAAGTTTACGCAAAAAGCCATGGAACTGGAAAGAATATGGCGAACAGGTGCTGAGCCTACACCGGAAATTACTGAATTTTTAGAACATTTTTACAAAATTTTGCGTCCGCTGAGCGAGTTGTATGCACAACCTTATGTTGAGTTGCAGCAAGTTTTTAAAGCTCATCTGGAGGTTGCCGAAAAACTGGCTGATACAGATACAAAAACCGGTGCGCAATTGATTTGGCGCGAAGATGATGGCGCTGCAGCGGCAAAATGGGTAAGCGAATTTATAAATAAAAGTTCTTTACTCGGAACTATTCAAACCAATGATTACGGCGGGTTGTTTACTGTTTTGTTGAGTGAGCAAAGCGTGCGTAAACGCTATGGTACCCATCCGCGTGTAAAAATTCTGGGGCCTATTGAAGCGCGTCTTACGCAATATGATGTGACTGTTATCGGTGAAGCAAACGAGGGGATATGGCCTAATTTGCCTCAGCCGGATATGTGGATGTCTCGTCCGATGAAGCAAGAATATGGTTTGCCTTTGCCGGAACGACAAATCGGAGTATCTGCGGCAGATTTTGCTCATTTGTTAAACGCTCCGCAAGTTTATGTCACACGCGCCAAAAAAATTGATGGCAATCCGATAAACAAATCGCGTTGGTGGTTACGTTTGGAAACTGTTTTGGAGGCAAATTTCGGCTCTGAAGAAGGTGCATTTGATTTTATTTATAATCAGCCGTATACTTATTGGGCAAAAAATATAGACCGCCGTGATTCGTATATGCCTATATCCGCACCAGACCCGCGTCCGGCAGTAGAGCGCAGACCGCGAGAACTTTCGGCCACCAACATCGAAAAGTTGATGCGCGATCCATATATAATTTATGCCAAAAAAATTCTGGAGCTTTATCGTTTAGATGACGTTGATACTCCTAAACAACCGTATGATTTCGGCAACATTGTACATAAGGTGTTGGAAAAATTTAATACCAAATATAATAGCGATGTTTATCCGGAACCGGCAACAGCGCGCAAATTGTTGTTGGAATATGGCAATGAGCAATTTGACGCGGCAAATGTTCCGGCAGAAACTTTGGCTTTTTGGCGTCCGCGTTTTGAAAGTATGATGGATTGGATAATCAGTAAAGAGCAAGCATACCGTCCGCAAATAGCAAAGATTCATAATGAAATTGAAGGAAAAATCAGTATAAAGGGGCGTATAGGTCCGTTTGTGCTGACAGCTAAAGCGGACAGAATAGATAAACTTAAAAATGGTAAATTGAATATTTTGGACTATAAAACCGGCAACGACAAAAGCGTTAAATCTATTGTTGCCGGCAAAGCACCGCAGTTGCCTTTAGAGGGATTGATTGCATCTGCCGGAGGTTTTGGTGGAGTTGCACCGGCTACCATTGAAAGTTTGCAATATTGGGCATTTAAAGATAAATTCAATGCAACTGATGCAGTGCAAAGTGCCAAAGCAATGAGCGTGGTGCAATCTGCTGTTCAAAATTTAATCAACGCTTATGACCGAGTTGAGCAACCGTATTTAGTTAAACCGCGTCCGAGCAGTGCACCTGAATATTCCGATTATGACCATTTGTCGCGTATAAAAGAATGGGGCGCACACGCCGATACAACAGAAAATTAAAAAGGAAAAGCAATGACAGATTTTGCCACAATCAGACAACAGCGCCAAGACGATGCCAGTATAGCTCAGCGACGAGCGTCAAATCCGGCAAATTCAGTATGGGTAGAGGCTTCGGCCGGCACCGGCAAAACCAAAGTGCTTTCCGACCGCGTGTTGCGATTACTCTTAAATGATGTCAACCCAATGCGCCTATTATGCTTAACTTATACCAAAGCGGCGGCGGTGGAAATGAGTTCGCGTATTTCTAAACGCCTCAGCGAATGGGCGGTTATAAGTGAGGATAAACTTGAAAGAAGTTTGCATAAATTGCTCGGAACAGAAATTAAGAACGTAACAGAATTACAGCAATATAAGGAAAAAGCCCGCACATTGTTTGCTAAACTTTTGGATACTCCTGGAGGAATCAAAATCCAAACAATTCACAGTTTTTGTACTGATGTTTTGAAGCGTTTTCCTCTCGAAGCCGGAATTTCTCCGTATTTTGAAGTGCTGGAAGATGAAGAAGCAAAAAATGCATTGATGCAAATAAAAACAGATATTTTACTTAAAGAAAATCATAACGGAAATCCGCAGCTTAGTGCCGCAATCGATTATTTTACCACGCACTTAAAAGAAACAACTTTTCCGAATATGCTCAAAAAAATAACCGATAATCGTCGGGAGATGGTTGCCGTTTTGGAAAAGCATCACGGAATTTTGGGGTTGCTTGGTAATTTGCAAGCCAAACTCAAAGTTACCGATTTTAACACGGAAGAAGATATAAAGAAAGAATTTATGACAGATTTGCGTATGCGTGCTGACGAAATTGCAGCTAACATCAAAGCGTGGCAATGCGGTACGGAAACAACCGATAAGCCAAGAGCGCAAATTTGTGCCGCAATAATGGCACAGAACTTTCAAGCGGAGGACTATGAAGCATATAAACGATGCTTTTTCACAACAGAAAACACACCGCGTAAATCATCAACATTATGCACTAAAAACGCTCGTCTTGCCGACGCGGAATTAGTAAAACGGCTTGAGCTTGAACAAGAGCGATTGCTTGAGTGTGAAACCAAACTTAAAAAATTGCGTTTGTATCATTCTACCAAAGCTGCATTTACGATTGTCAGTGAGATTGATTCTCGCTATGAGGCATACAAACACGCAAAATCGTGTATGGATTTTGCTGATTTAATATATACCACTCGTGAATTGTTGCAAAATTCGAGCGCCAGACAGTGGGTACTCTATAAATTAGACGGAGGCATAGATCACATTTTGTTGGACGAGGCTCAAGATACTTCGCCTGAGCAATGGGATATTGTTGCCGGTTTGTGTGATGATTTTTTTAGCGGAGAGGGTAAACAAGCTCAGAATCGCACTATTTTTGTGGTAGGAGACCGTAAACAGTCTATTTTCAGCTTTCAGGGGGCTGACCCGACAAAGTTTGATGCTATGTCAAAGCAGTTTGAACAAAAGGCAAAAATGGCGAATAAAGGTTTTGAGCGTGTCAATTTGGAGGTTTCATTTCGTTCTGCTCCGGCAGTTTTGGAAGCTGTAAACAAAATTTTTGCTACTCGTGCGGCAGATGGTGTTTTGCCGGATACAGAAAAATTAGAGCATCTTCCGGTTAGAGCAGGTGAATTCGGCCGAGTTGAAATTTTGCCGATTATTCCGGCAGAAGGACGGCAAACTACCGAAACGTATGAAAATTGGTCGCCGCCGATGGAACGTACCGGAAAAACGGCAATAGATACCCTGATGGCTCAAAAAATTGCAACACGGATTCGTCAAATGGTAGATGAAAAATCCACATCAAGCCATCCGTTGCATTATCGTGATTTTATGGTTTTGGTGCGAACACGTAACAATTTTGTGCCTGAGTTCATTCGTGCATGTGAAAAGGAAGGAGTAGCCATTTCCGGTGCTGATAAAATGCTTCTTTCTGAAGAAATTGCCGTACAAGACCTGATATCGCTTGGCAAATTTTTACTTTATCCCGATGACAGTTTGTCATTGGCAGAAGTTTTGACTTCTCCACTGTTTTCGATTGATGCACAACTCTTGGAAGATTTATGCTATCATCGCGCTCAAGGAGAAGAATTGTGGGATAGATTAAAAAACTCTACTGATGAAAGATGTTGCTGTATTTATAATGATTTAAAAACCCTTATGAACAATCTTGACCATATACGTCCGTTTGAGCTGTATAATTTTGTGTTGAGCAAACTTGACGGACGCCGCAAGTTTATAGCTCGTATGGGAACTGAAGTTGAAGATACTCTTGACGAATTTATCAATATGACATTAAGTTATGAACAGCGCCAGATTCCAAATTTACGCGGGTTTATAACGTGGTTCAGTCAAAGTGAAAAAGTTATAAAACGTGATAGCGACGAGCAAGAAACCGATGCCGTTCGTTTGCTGACAGTCCATCATTCTAAGGGTTTACAGGCACCGATAGTCTTTTTGCCGGATACTTCTAAAACTCCGGTTGATAAAAAGGAACAGATGTTCTTGCAGGATGAAAATTTAGCATATTATCCGCTAAATGCGGATTCGTATGATGATAATTGCAGTGCCCTCAGAGAACAAAAGCACCAAACAGAAATGGAAGAATATCGGCGTTTGCTCTATGTGGCATTGACCAGAGCAGAAGATCAACTCTTTATATGCGCTCATGGTGCTCAAAAAGCTGATGCGTGGTATGCGCTGTGTCGTAATGCTTTAGCACCGGATTCGCCGGAGCAGGAAATTACGACTTCTTCCGTGGTTTATGAAACTCCGGAGTTTGTAGCAAAAGAACAAAAAAGCACGGCATTTACCTCGTTTAAAGAGTTTGCGTTTGCATCATGGATTGATGAAAATGTAACAGCAATAGAGAATAACTTATCTAAGCCTTATACTCCGTCAAAATCTTTTGAAGAAGAAGCACAACAGCCGGATTCTGTTTCTCCTCTGGTTGGCAATGGAATGTACTATCGCCGCGGTACACTGATTCACCGTCTGTTACAGTTTTTGCCAGCGGATTCGCAACACAATGATACAATTATAAGCGAATATTTGCAAAAAAATGCCGCTGATTTTTCGCCGTCAGATTGCGAACAAATCAAAAAAGAAGTTTTGAATTTGCTGAACAATCCGGAATTTGCCGATATTTTTGGAGAAGATTCTCGTCCGGAAGTTCCTATTGTCGGTGAGGTTGGAGGAAAAATTGTTTCGGCGCAATTAGATAGATTGATCGTACTGCCGGACAAGATAAAAATTGTAGACTTTAAGACCAATCGTCCACCGGCAAGAGATGTAGAACATACTCCGCCGCAATATCTTAATCAGTTGGCAATGTATGCACAATTGTTACAAAAAATATATCCGCAAAAACCGGTAGAAACTTATATTTTATGGACTAACGAAACTCGTTTGATGCGTGTGGCATAATATAAAAAAATTGTTGTAATTATTTCGATTATCTTTAATATAAGAAAACAACACACTATATGTATGTCACAAATTAACAGCATAAGGAGAATAAAATGACACAACCTTTAACAGACAGTCAATTTAGTGAAAATGTATTAAATTCCAGAGGTCTAGTGCTTGTAGATTTTTGGGCAGAATGGTGCGGTCCGTGCCGCCAGCTGGGGCCGATTTTGGAAGCAATAGACAGCGAAATCGGTAATGATGTAAAAATTTATAAGATGAATGTTGATGATTCGCCTGAAATTGCCGGTCAACTCGGGATTCGCAGTATTCCGACAATGTATTTATTTAAAGACGGCAAACAAGTTGATGTCAAAGTCGGTCTGAATACGCAATCAACCATACAAGATTGGATACAGTCATATAAATAAACTCGACACAGCGCCGATTTTCGGCGCTTTTTTGTGCATACTGCCCTATTTTTGCAACATTGTATCTGCCAATTTTATTTTTGTTGTCGTATCTGGTACAAAAGGCTTGCATTTTAAAAATAATGTGATATACAAAACTGACATCTTTGAGTGCAGAAGTGCTCTGAAAGATGTTTTGTGTTAATAATTTTGTGGGGGACAAGCCATTGTCTTTACCACAAACCTAAGAAAGGTATTAAAATGGCTAAATCTAAAAAGAAAATTTTAGGTCTTATCAAGCTGCAAATACCTGCGGGTAAGGCAAATCCGTCTCCGCCGGTAGGTCCTGCTTTGGGCCAAAAAGGCTTGAATATTATGGAATTTTGTAAAGCATTTAATGCACAAACGCAAAAAATGGAACCGGGGATTCCGGTGCCGGTGATTATTACCGCGTATGATGACAAGAGCTTTACGTTCATCACCAAATTGCCGCCGGTTTCTTATTTGATTAAGAAAGCAGCCGGTGTTCAATCTGCATCTAAAGAACCGGGCAAAAAGTCTGCCGGCAAAATCTCTATGGCGCAAGTCAAAGAAATTGCCACCACTAAAATGCCGGATTTAAACTGCTCAACAGTTGAATCTGCCATGAATATGGTTAAAGGTCAGGCCGTGTCTATGGGTATTGAAGTTACGGAGTAAATCGATGAGCGGAAAAAGATTAGTAAATGCATACAAAAATATTGATAAAAATCAGGCTTACAGCTTGAAAGATGCTATCAATATCGTTAAAGAAAATGCAACTGCAAAATTCGATGAGACCATCGATTTGGCAATTAACTTAGGTGTTGATCCGAAACACGCAGACCAGATGATTCGTGGCGTTTGCCAACTGCCGCACGGCAATGGTAAAACCGTTCGCGTAGCTGTGTTTGCGCAAGGCGAAAAGGCAGATGAAGCTAAAGCGGCCGGTGCTGATATTGTCGGTGCCGAAAACTTGGTGGATTCGATTTTGGCCGGAAAGGTTGATTTTGACAGATGTATTGCAACTCCGGATATGATGGGTATGGCCGGTCGTGTGGCTCGTGTATTAGGTCCGAAAGGCTTGATGCCGAACCCGAAACTCGGCACAGTTACCGCCGATGTTGCTACCGCTGTTAAAAATGCCAAAGCCGGTGAAGTTCAATATCGTGTTGAAAAGAACGGTATTGTTCATGCCGGTGTGGCCAAAGCATCGTTTTCTAACGATCAAATCTATGACAATGCTAAATTGTTTATTGAAACAATTTTGAAGGCTAAACCGTCAACCTTGAAGGGAACTTATTTGAAGAAAATTTCTATAAGTTCTACTATGGGGGTTGGCGTTAAGGTTGATGCCGCAAACCTTTAGTGTTTGCAATCGCGCTTAGCGATTAACAATTGTAAAGTCCTTTGACTTATGTCCCCTTAGGGTACACTTTGTCAAAGGACTTTTTCATTTAAAAACGAAAGACGAGGCGTAACCTCGTCTTTACTTTGACTGGTGGTGTAGTTTGGCAAGTTTAAATTCAAAATATACAAATTCAGATTCACTCTTTATTTTCAAATCATTATAGTCAAAAATATATATATCTGATTTCGTATATATAAAATAAAAAGATTTTAAAATAATGACTGCTGAACCTAATATACCTCATACCTAATAATTATGTTATCCGAATAATCCATTCCAAAAAATTTTAGTAACTTCGCATATTGAATTCCAATGAATAATATAATATCCAATGATATACAAAAACAATGGAATACTACATAAATATTCGTTTTTATGCTTAGGATACATATACCACAGTAAGTATATTACAAATAAACATAAACAAGTTATCTCTGTTAGATTATCCGTAACGGTAATTTTTATATGTGTAGCCATATAACAACTTAAAATCCAAAAGACAGCCCAAATACATTCAAAAAATTTTTTATACAAAGCATATAACATATTATATATACTAATATTTTTCATTTCCATCTTCTTTCTTCCTGTGGTAAAATCCATAAGGAACAGTTTGCATAGTTCCGTTCATTGCACCTCTTCCTACCAATTAAAAATATTTTTTAAAATATAAAGTGTTGGTTCGTGTTCATATAACAGATAGACAATAGTTAAAGGTATTGGGATAAATTGCACCCAATACCCCTTAATGATTTTGAAATCATCTATGAATAAAGCGGTGCATAACAATGCCATATATGTATAACCGAGCCAATTATCCATTATAGTCGCTGTTCCACCTGCAAATACAAACAGGATAAAACTTATAGCCCAAATGATTTTCTCTAAAATTTTTGCTTTATCTTTCATCTTCATCTTTCTTTCTGAAATGGTAAAATCCATAAGGCATTGATTGTATTGCACTATTCATCGCTCCTCTTCCGGCTCGATACATATCATTTCCGCTACCAAAGAGTTTATTTCCAAACGCAGTTCCTCCTACATTTGTAATTGTGCTCATACCAATATTTTTTGCATATTCATCCAATGTGTTTTGATTGGTATATCCGGTATCAAAGAAAAATTTTGATACCGAATATACCTAAATAAACAAAATTATTTTATCCATCCAAACAAAATATATCCCCAAAAATCAAACACTTTTAGCATAGTAGCCCAGTTTATGATGTAATATCCGATAAGATATAGCCACAAAGGGATGATAGCAAGTTTCTTGTTTTTAGCGTATATATCATACCACATAAAATATAATATAAATATCCATAAACAGATTATTGCAGGCCAACCATCTGATTCAACCCTAAAATGAAACATCATAAGCAAAGAGGCAATATAAAATATTATATCGAAATATTTCTCATATTTACTTTCCATTTTTTCTCCTCTGATATAAATCATATCCATAAGGGACAGAATCGGATATTCCGTTCATTGCACCTCTTCCGGCTCGGTACATATCATTATAAGCACCAAAAGCTTTATTGCCTAAAGCAGTTCCCATCGCGTTTGTTCCGATGCTCATAGCAATATTCTCCGCATAGTCGCCCAACGTGTTTTGGTTGGTATATCCGGCACCGTTGGCAACGCCGGTTGCGACAGTATTGAGCCATCTGGCGCGAGCAATATCTTCCGGATGGGAAATAACTTTACCCAAACTGCCGGTAAATCCTTTGGCCTTAAATGGTGTAATCGGTGACGTTGTCGCTCCCACGACTTCAGCACCGGCGGATATTTCCGGATTGCGCTGATACCCGTCTTGCAGTTTCTGACGTGCAAAATCGCGGTATTCTTGATATCCCTTATCCCAAGCATCTCCGAAACTTTCGCCATTCACATTTTGCCCAAAAGCTCGCATCACGCCGTTTGCCATTACGCGTCCGGCGCCGCCGATTGCGCCGAAGGCCTCGTCACTCCAGCCCAAACTTACACCTTGCGCCGCATGATTAATACCATCGGCAATTGCTTGCCCGAACCCGCCGGAATTTTGCTGTGTCGGTGGCGGATTATCACCCAAATAATGTCCGTCATCATCATAAAGTTCATACTCCGCGTCCGTCATCGGCTGAGCCATTAAATTGTCAATGTTTTGACGCTGTTGTTGCAACGCATTTAACTGCATCTGTGCCTCCGGACTGAAATTGTTTTGAAGTTGCTTGATTGCTACATCAAGTTTTTCGTTCATTTGTGCATAACGCAAGTTTCGACCTAAAAGTCTTCTCAATTTGTTTTCCATTTTATTCTCATTTTTTTATAAATTGCAACTAATTTTAGAATTTTATGCTGTAATATTTTTCTTATAAAATCAACGTATAAATAATAAAAATATTATTAAATACTGACAATTTTGCATTAAATCAACGTGTTGTGCAGTATGAAAAATATTATTAATGTGGATAAATTTATTAATAAAAGAGTTTGCTCATTATTAACTCTGAAATATTAAAAACGAAAAACCGAGAGTATTTCATCTCGGTTTATCTATATTGGTGGTGTGATTCCGTTAGTTTAAATTTAAAATATATAAATTGAAAATTTTTAATTTATTTCAATTTGTTATGATAAAAAATGAGCATTCAGGAGGTGAATTTAAAGGAACGTTTAAATTCACCAATCAAAATTCCGAAATTTAGGCATTAGGAAAAGTTTTTAAAAATGTTCAAAAGCCAGTAAATATATGGCTTTTTCGGTAATCTTATAAAAAATCAAAAAATGCAAAAAAGTGGTTGATTTAAACGTGGTTTATGCTATAATTAGACAAATGACGAAAATAAATAAGGAGGTAATCAATGGATGAATTAAAACTTACAGAGTTTGCCAACAAAATTGACCGTTTTGAAAATGGTTATGGTAATTATACAAAAATTCATTTTAACCAAAAAGATATTACATCTCTAAAAGAAACCTTAACCGAATTAGGTGTTACGGATATAATTAAAGAATGGATAGGTGAAAAAGGATATTCCGTAGAAGTAAATTATCAGTATTCTCCACAGAGAAAAGTTGTTGATGATTTAGAGCGTAGATATAATCGTTTAGGAGCATGGCATGAATTAAGAAATAATGGTGGAACACAAATGTCAG
Organism: Alphaproteobacteria bacterium UBA3307; assembly: GCA_002361365.1. Lineage (GTDB taxonomy): Bacteria > Pseudomonadota > Alphaproteobacteria > RF32 > CAG-239 > RUG410. The sequence goes on along the minus strand of DEST01000115.1, from coordinate 86,237 downwards.
ATGCTGAAAAAGAATTTTTTATCAATGAAGATAAGAGAATGAAAATAGAACGGGCAAAAGCGCAGGCAGAATGGGAGAAGACAACCCGGAGTATTCCTAAAAGTCGTTAAAAAGCAACTTTCATAAACATTTCTGTTTTGATTAGTGAAAGAGGTAGAAGATGAAACATTTTGTAGATGATATTAAAGATTATATATCAGGCAAGATTGATAAAGAAGAATTTAAATCTGCTGTTGAAAAAGGTTGATAATTTTACCCATAATACAGGAATAGACAAAGTAGCAGAAAAGGTTGGTATTGACGTTAGGTTAGAAAATAAAAGACTGAATAAAACATTAAGAGATGGAGAAAAACAGATTAGTAAATTTATAGACAGGATGTTGAGGACAAAGGTGAAAGACTAGAAAAACGGATATAAATATAATTGAATAATAAGTTTAAGGAGAAAGCAGATGAATCAAAGTTTAGCAAATGCACAAGCAATGCGCTTCCTAAATGAGCTTGGTTTAACCGGATACGAACTTAATTACGACTACGTCGTTATTCCTGCCGGTATGGGATATGTATTCTCTCTCGGCGGTAAGAAATATTCGTTTGATAATGAGCACTTCTATCGTCCGAATACGGAAAAAGGAGCAACTTATGAAGGCGGTGTCGGCGTAATTTCTCCGGCTAACGGAAAGTTTGATATATACACCTGTGATTTGGCAATAATAGAACGGGCGCAAAAAGCGATGGGATGCGAAAATACAACAGTGCCTGTCAGATTTTATAAGGGTGGTCGTGATGTATGCTTTGATGATTCGACGCTAAATGATAAATTTGATGCAATGTTTAAAATCCACCACAATAGAATGGCAAATGTCAAAAATAATGCGTCATACGATCATGCTTGTAAATATGTAGAAGCTGCCCAAAAGATGTTGGAAGAGTTAGGACTGAAAGGATTCGAGGAAGGTAAAAATTATATTGTTTTATCAGATGGCGAAAAATATCAGTCTTGGGATAGATGGGAAAAGAGACTCGGTAAGCACGGACAAGTTGACTTGGAACACTTAGGTTATTCAAAAGACGGAAAAAGTTGCAGTTCTTATAACGGCGGCGCTATGACAATTTATGACGGAAAATCGGATTTCATTATTTTGACGACCGATCCGCAAATGATGGATAGAGTTAAAACAGATAAAACCGGCGGTTGGGTGCCATGCTACAATGCCGGAAAAGAAGTAGTTTTTGAGAATCAGTATGTTGATTATAATTTCCGCCGGATGATTGAATTTACAGATGAAAAGAAAGGTTATGTGCCGAACAGTAACGATGGCTATGGCAGATAACTGAATAATCTGATGTCTAAAACATCTTATTGCATAATATGCTAGATTTATGTCACAAAATATGCTACAATAAGGCAACGAGACGGAGAGAGACATGGATAAGTTGCAAAGAGCAGAAGCAAAAGAAATATTGAAGTCTATTTTTAAAATAGACAGGCATAATTTTAAGCAAAAAATGATGACAGCTGTAATGTTTTACAGCGGTTTAACAGCTAATGGCTCTAATCTCTTTACACCAGAAGATTTTAGCCATCTTCCTGGTTTGGAAAAAACAATCAAAGTTACCGAAAACCTGATGTATGGTAATCAACTTAAAAATGATATGGAACAAGAAAAGTTCAAGGAGCAAGGATTGGCAAAACAGCCTCACGCTGATAATTATGCGCACAAATATGTTGACGTTCAGAACGGAGAGGAAGGCTTGCGCGCCGCGGTTATTGCATATTTGTTTGGTCTTGTTAAGGAAGGTTTTGATGTTTATACCAAAACAATTCTCAGCACAGATGCCGGTAAAGAAGCTTATAAGCAAGATATTGCAAACAAGCAGGAATTTCAAAAAAATTCGCAAGAAAAAGGTAAAATTGTGGCGGCAATGATATTTTTGTGCAATTTAGCAAAAAATGAACACAATTTTCGGACAACCATACTCAAACAATTATTAAAAAATGAGAAGATTTTAGATAAAAATGTTGTTCTGGGGATTGCCAATGAATGTCTGAAGGATATCCGAAATAATGGTTGGGCTCTTAAAGAAGGTGTTAAAATAGCTTATGCTCACCGCTTGGAAAATATAAAGAAATTTCTATCCGGTCAGCCAATGTCTGATTTGGATATAAAATATGAAGCACAGGAAGCGGTACGCTACCTTGATTTAGATTCAAATACGATGGGAACAAAGGATAATCAAATAGCTGACGCAATTAATGCATCCGAATTACAAAAAGCTAACGACAAAAAGGCCAGTGTGCAACTTGCACAAGGTGTTTTACGTCCGAGACACAATATAGATGTTGCTTTTGCCGCTGTTGATGAAAAAATAAAGCGGCGCCGCGGGTTGTACGATCCGAATGCAACCGTTGCCAGTAACAGTGAAAAATATAACTCCGGAGATAATAGAATCCCGCCGCAATCCGAAAACAATAAAACAACCGATACGCAATCCGTACTACCAGAAGGCTGGGCATTGTTGACTAAGGAAGAAACTCGAGGATAATATGTCGCAAAACAATATGGAACTGCCAATAACCGAAAATGCTCGACTTAATGAATTGGCAGCAAAGGCCAATCAATCTGAAACACCGACGGTTAGTTTGAAATATCATTATTGCATAGCAATAAGCATTAAGTGCGAAACTTTTGGTGTTTAAAAGCTGAAAAACCTGTAAAATACTTCTTGGGCGTATTTTGAAAGCAACTACCTTAAAAAGTATATATTTCGGCTTTTAGAAGAGATTTTAGCGGTGGAAATATCAAAATTTATGCTCTTACAATACCGCAGACAACACCTCTTAAACCATTGCCACAACTAGGCTTCCACCGCGGATTACTTAAAAAACGAAAAACCGAAGATATGCATCCTCGTCTTTTCTTTAATGGTGGAGATAGGGAGGATCGTCTTGCGGCGCCTTCGGCTTGCTGCGGGCACTCGTCCACTAAATTCGATAACTTCGCTCTCGCTTGTTCTCTCATTAAGTGGTCTTCGCCCGTCGTCATAAAAATCTCCACCGGATATTTTTGTTCCTCCGGCTCCCTCCCTACGGTCGCTCGTTCGCTCCTCCTATTTTATTTAAAAACGAAAGACGAGGCATAACCTCGTCTTTTCTTTAATGGTGGAGATAGGGAGGATCGAACTCCCGACCTCAACATTGCGAACGTTGCGCTCTCCCAGCTGAGCTATACCCCCGACATTTTCAAACACTACCTGTGTAACAAATTTAATTCTGAAAATCAAGAAAATTTTTTCACTGTCATATTTTTTTATGCAAAAATCATAAATACAAGCAAATTTAAAAAGACCGCACGGTGAATGCGGTCTTTTGCTCAGATTAGCAACTTAAATTGAAATTGGCCACATCTTCGTCAGTAAATTGCTTTTCCACAATTAAAGACGAAATTTTTGGTAGCTTCATTTCTTGACGCAACAATCGATATGCCGCACTATCTCCAGAAACAGATTCGCCCAAAAGTGTGTATGAACGCTTGCCGTTTAACAACGCCAAATCTTCGGCATACGTTTCCAACAAACTACACACTGTTTGAACCAGATATACCTCCAATCTTTGCGGTGCTTGCGGTAAAACTCGGCGCAATTCGGCACGAACTTCGAAATAGGCGTCAAATGCCTTGCTGTTTTGATGTTTCGGTTTGTTTTCTATTTCTTCAACCAAAACATCCGTCAAATCAAAAACAGTCCAATGGCGCAACGTAAAATCTACTACTGCACAATTTACATCAAACATTTCATCTGTGTTCACATAACGCTTATAGATGCGGTTGGCAATTGTAATCAGTACATACATCAACGTCAGGCGTTGCCGCGAATCAGCATTTTGATACTGCATCGGCAACAGCATTTTAAGATACATCCGCCAACACACCGGCAATTCGGAAATATTGTCTTCAAGTTCCTTAATTTCAGGCACCTGCGGCAAATATTCCTCAAGCAGAACTTTCAGCGAACCAATGTGTTCACGTTTTTCTTGCTCAAACGCTTCCTCGCATTGACGAATTTGCGCAATCCTTTGTTTGACGTGCTCAGGGTAATTATCTTCCGCTATATTACGCAAAACAGCACCGTCCATCTCGGCGTAAATCACATAATCCGCAACACTTTTAAGATTGAGCGTATGGCATTGCCACGGAAACTTCCAAACAGGAGGTAATTTAGCGCAAATTTTTGCTTTGGGAACAATCAATGGCTGAGCTTCCCCTTTAGGATATAACAGCCAATTTTCGTTTGTTTCTTTAATCTTTTTGATTTTGAAACTTTTTTCTTTGATAATCATAGGCAAAATTTTTAATAGTTAATAATACAAACTTTGTTTTTTTATATGATAAAATTTCACATTTTTCAACAGAAAATACAGAGAATAAATAATAAACAAGTCAGAGAATATAATATATTGAGAAAAAGAAAAAAATACTTGCGAAAATAAAAATATAGGTTTATATATGCGATAGTGTTTAGGGGGGCAGCCCCTTATAAAATGGATAGATGGCCGAGTGGCCTAAGGCGCACGATTGGAAATCGTGTATACCTCTAAAGGGTATCGAGGGTTCGAATCCCTCTCTATCCGCCATTAACAAAAAACGCCCAGTAGAGGGCGTTTATTTTGTTAATAACAGCGGATATCTAATGGCTACGTGCTGCGTGTTGAGCCGAGCGAAGTTCTGCTTCTTTGCGCGAATGATGTGTCGCTGAAGCGGAATGCATATTTTTGGCTGGATTCAAATCTGAATCATCAACAAAATCTTGCGGTTCAAAATCATCATCGTCAAAATCTTCTTCGATGTAATCTATTTCCTCATCAAGCTCCGACATATTTTCATCGCGGTCATCATCTTTGGTGAACACATTTTTAACGCTGCCGGCAACACTTTTAGTACCGTCCCAAACATCTTCGGTAACGTTTTTTGTGCCTTCCCAAACATCGCTTGTTACTTCTTTAGTGCCGTCCCATAAATTATTGGTCACTTCTTTGGTTTTATGCCAAAATCCCTTTTCTTCTGTCATTTTAATCTCCTTGTTTAATCATTTGTTATTGTGTTATTATGCTGTGCGTCTGTTGCACTCGGAGTTGTTGCCGCCGATTGTGCAGTCGGCTCATCTCCATTGATACCATCTTTAACATCGCTTGCTACATTTTTGGTACCGTCCCAAACATCACTGCTGACTTTTTTAGTGCCATCCCAAACATCATTTGCCACGTTTTTAGTGCCGTCCCAAGTATCTTTTGCCACATCTTTAGTGGTATCCCATACTCCCTGATTTTCTGCTGTTTGCACGTAATCTTGTGCCATACAAACATCGGCAAGTGTAAAGCTTAAAATTCCCAAAGCCGAATATATCAATAGTTTTTTCATTGTTTTTCTCCTTTGTTATGCCTCAACATAAATAAGAGGCTGATTTATTTTTGCAAGATGACCGCTTGATGAAGATAAAAAGTATTAAAAACATTTTAGTATACTTATTGCCGTGCCCGATGCCTTTTTTCTCCGGTGGAAAAATAGTGTCCGGAGCGCCAATATTCCGGCTCATCATAAATATTATCTTCATAAAAATCAGTATCGGCAACCTCAATTTCATCAATAACACGTCGGTGATGTGTCGAAAATTTTTCTTTTAGGCTATCGGTAGATTGTTCAGAACTACTCCATGCGTGCTTCGACGGTTCAGATGTTTTCCAAAATCCGTTATGTTCAGACATATTTTCCTCCTTTGTTATGTTTGCTGGGATATTTAAAATATGCACAATCGATGCTTTTTCAAGCGCTGACAATATAAATCTAAGGATATTTCAAATTATTTTGTATTATTACACCAAAAATCCCGCCGAAGCGGGTTTTTGACATTGATATAACGCGATATAAATTATCCGTTTTGCCTACCTTGAGTGTTAATCTTAAATCTGTTCGGTACTTGTCGATTTTCCATTTGCACAACTTTAGCCATAAACTCTTTTTCCGGCCCGGTCGGTTCTTCGGTTTTGCCATGGTCCAACTGCATTTTCCCTCTCCCATAATCTTGCGGACTCAGAGCGTATTCTCTACGGATTGTCGGGGTATCAACTTTTATATTTTCTTCAATTCCTTCTGCGATAATGCTCCCGCCTTCTTTGGCAATATGGTTGCGGATGTACTGCTGAACTTTGACAGTTCGTACATTTTCCTGTGCAACCTGCTCCGGACTGATGATATCACCGGCATACTTTAATACGTCGCCGCGATAATAAGCAGTTGCCAACGGTTCAGTTTTGATATCATTATAATATTGTACGCTGACCAATGGTATAGCTTTTTTAAATCTGGCTCTTTCACTCATTTTCTTATTCCTTTACATATCCTGATTCTGACGAATCTCTGCTATCTTTTGTCTAACCATAACATATTAAATATTTTTTGTCAAGGCATTTTTTGAAAAAAATGAAATAATTGTGATAAAATCGACTTATTTATTATACAAACGCCGGAAAATAGGATAAAAATACCAAGGAAAGGGAACGAAATAAATGTCTTTATTTAAATCGATTGCTACATTCGGCGGTTTTACGCTCATCAGCCGCGTTACCGGTTTCGTACGCGATATGGTGCTTGCCTATTTTATGGGGGCAAGCGCTCTTGCCGATGCGTTTGTGGTGGCATTTAAGCTGCCTAATTTATTCCGTAGCTTATTTGCCGAAGGTGCGTTTACCAGTGCCTTTGTTCCGCTTTTTTCACAAAAATTGGTAACAGAAGGCAAAAAACGCTCGGTTTTCTTTGCTGCTCAAGCAATGATGATTTTGGCGGTGATTGTCGGTTTGTTGGTAGTGTTGTTTGAACTTTTAATGCCGTATGTAGTTGCAATTTTAGCTCCCGGATTTCATAATGATGCCGGAAAAATCGAATTGGCAATCGAGCTTTGCCGCATTACATTTCCGTTCTTATTACTGATTTCAATAGTATCTTTTCAGGGTGGTATTCTTAATTCTTTAGAAAAGTTTGCCGCGCCGGCAGCAGCACCGATTATCTTAAACTTAACGATTATCTTTTCGGCCTTTGTTTTTGTGCCTTTTATGCCGACACCGGCACACGGATTTGCACTCGGAATAACAGTTGCCGGTGTGTTGGAAATGCTGTGGCTGCATATATTTTTACGGCGTGCCGGAATTGTGTTGCACCCTTATTTGCATTTGAGCAAGATTATGCGCAATCCGGAGATAAAAACTTTGTTTAAGCGAATTGCTCCGGGGATTGTCGGTGCCGGAATTTATCAAATCAATATGGCAGTAGATACAATTTTGGTTTCACTTGCGGGTTCAGGCGCTATTTCGTGGCTTTATTACGCAAATCGCTTGCAACAATTACCGCTCGGAGTGGTCGGTGCGGCTATCAGCGTGGCATTGTTGCCGATTCTATCTAAATTTTTGAAAGCTAAAGATACCAATAATGCTCGCACGGCACAAGATAAAGCGGTGGAATATGGGCTGTTACTCTCGTTTCCGGCCGCAGTGCTGTTGATTGTTTTGGCTCAGCCGATTGTAACATTTTTATTTCGTCACGGGCAGTTCACAACCGCCGATGCCACACAGACTGCTTATGCAGTAATTGCTTATTCTGTCGGTTTGCCTTGCTACGTAATAACTAAAGCCCTAATGCCTAATTTTTTTGCTCGTGGAGATACCGTAACTCCGGTAAAATATAGCTTTTGGGTGTTTGTTACCAATCTTAGTTTTAATATTATCCTAATGCAATATTTTGGACATATCGGGATTGCAATGGCAACAACAATAGCCGCCTTTGTATCTCTCGGACAATACATTTGCGGACTGAAAAGACGCGGGTATTGGCAGTTTAAAAAACAATTGCTTGTTAAAATGAGCAAAATTATATTTGCCGCAATTGTTATGGGGTGCGGTGTGTGGTGGTTTTTGTATGCGGTACAATCATATTTTCCGCGGTATTTAACAAGCAATTTATACGTTTTCGGAGTTTTGGCTTGCAGCGGAATTTTGGCTCTTGCAATTTTTATAACAGCAGCTAAAATATTACATATTATTGATTTTAGAGAATTACTTGGCGCAATGAGGAGAAAAAATGTTTGAAATATGGCTGAAAATAAAGCGGTACATTCGGCAAAATATCCGTATGCTGTTGAGGTATATCGGCAATTTGCGCTTTGATGATAATACTCTGAGTTTGTATTATAAAAAGTATATTCGTAAAATTAAAGCCATAAAAAAACGAGCACATAAGGCAAAGCACAACAAAAATTTAAATCAATCTTTTTCGTGGCGGTTAGTTTTTTTAATCGGTCTACCGACGTTTTTTGTGTGCTATTACCTTTTAGGGGCGGCATTGACGGAAAATATGCGTACGGATACCGAATACACTTTGCGTGAGAATAAAGTTCCCACACCGGAAATTGCGCTTGTTATGTCTTTTTTACTCAAACAAGAAATTGATGACAAAGTTTGGACGCCGAATTTGCCACCGATTTTTCCGGCTTACATTTTAGATAATATGCCTAACTTTCAAATAGGGGTAGTCAATGCTGTTAAAGATATTGCCACAGTTTTGAAAAAATTTGACCAGAATACCATAGCACAAAAGGCAGAAATCAAAAGAGCGTGCCAATATTTACAGTATTCTCCATATATCTGGTTGATGACTAAAAAAGGTAAGTTTAACCTTGCTCCTTCAGCAAATGCGCAATATCGTAAAGCGGCTGTCGAATTACAAAGTTTTGGCAAAGACGGGGTGTATTACCCTGATACCAAAGATTTGGATTCGCTGTTGCTAAAAATCAGTTATGGTTTGCAAAAACTGGCAACAAACAATGAAACGCATTATTCGGAACACGCTACCGACCGAATAGATACAAAGGCTGATGATTTATTTTATTATGTCAAAGGGTATACTTATGCTATGTGGCAAATCAGCAAAGTCATCGGTGCTGACTATAAGGAAATTATTTTACAAGCAAACGCGTATACCGAATGGACATATTTGACCGGTTCTCTTAAAAGAGCCGCGGCACTTAAGCCACTGATTGTGCGTAACGGAGAAGCAGAAAGCATTTTGGCTCCAAATCATCTGCTTGGGCAAAATTATTATTTGCTACGTGCAACGACCGCGGTAGAAAAAATTCGCAATAAAATAAAAGAAAAATGACAATATAAAGGAACAAAATGCAGATAAAAATTGAAAATTTTGAGGCCAAAAATATTATTAATTTCTATTTACCGCAAAATATGGCTCCGGAAGGAACGTTAGCGGTTGCAACAAGCGTGCAAAATTCAAAAACTTTACTCGGCAGAATATTGCAAATCGACGGAGTTGTACGTTGTTTGCTAAGTCCGATGGTAATTTCCGTTCAATATAGTGCAAGTGCAACCGCTGATACAAAGTTGCTGATTATGGCAGAAATTGAAGATTTTTATTCCGAGCAGAAAGAAAACACGATTGTTGAACAAACACCGATTGATGAATTGCAGCAGGCAGAAGCATTGGCCGATGCCTTTATTCGACCGAGTTTGTACCGCGATAAAGGGGATATTGTATTGCATTCGGTTAAAAATGGCGTGATTGAGCTTTCGTTTACGGGACACTGTGCCGGTTGTCCGTATGCGCAAAATACATTGCATAATGTGGTGTTTAAAACTTTTAAGCAATATATGCCGCAGATTTATGATGTGCATTTGAAAGAGGCCTAAATGAAAAAAATCTGTATGATTTTGCTTTTGTTGTCTGTTGGTATAAAATCGGTGTTTGCGGCACCGGTAATCACTAAAGCCGATGGTGCACTTTGGGTGGAAAGAGCTACAACAGCCGAAGCGCAAGATTTGTTTTTGCAATACGGATTTGAAGACTATCATCAAGTTCGCGGTAAATTTCCGCGCATCTTTTTTAAGCATCTGCCGACAGATTGGCTTGATGTTGCGGAAAATGATGCCAAGCATCGCACATTTATTAGGATTTTGTTGCCATTGATACTAAAAATAAATGAGGAAATTTTAGCAGAGCGCAAGCAAATTGAAGACCTGAAAGATACTTATTTTAATAATGGTAAGCTAAACGAAAAGGAATTGGCACTGCTAGAAGAAAAAGCCGAAAAATATGAGGTTTTTACTCGCTTAAAAGGCGCTTCACGCATCAAAACATTGTTACGCAAAACGCTGGAAAATATAGATGTTTTGCCGCCTTCAATAATGATTGCCACAGCTGCAATCTACACCGATTGGGGAAAATCACGTTTGGCGCGTGAGGCAAATTCTTTGTATTTGGAAGAACTTTGGTACACAACAGAGGGGATTGTGCCGGCCGATGACCCAAATGGCGGATATCGGTATAAAGCGTATGATTCGTTAGAAGATTGCATCAGAGCGCGAGCATTGCGCCTCAATACGCACGTCAATTATGATTATTTGCGTGCTTCCCGTCTGCTTAGCCGCAAAATCAAACGTCCGCCGTATGGAGAGCAGTTGGCGGCGCAAATGCTTAGTGACAGTAACTACCAAAATATTGCCGGATTGATTGACTATACTTTTTCATTTTATAAACTGAATCGCACGGATTATTTTCCGGAATTACGAAATGTGGAATAATATCGCATAAGGAGTACCAATGTTTATCAGCTTAAACAAAAAAATTTTATATTCTTTGTTTGCGTTTATGTTTGTTTTGTCCGCAATTTTTTTGGTTATTTTTATCAGCTTTTATTCGCAAAAATTACAAGACAATATGAATTCGGTATATATGCGTAACCAATATGTTGTAAATCTGCTTAATGATAATATTCACTTGCGTAAAGCCGTCGCTGAAATTGCCGAAAGCAATCCTCAAATTATAAATGAAATAGACTATATCAGCAACAGCAACAAGATGAATGCCGCACAAAAAGAGTTAATTAACGAGCGTAAACTCAATGAGGAACTATGGCAGAATTACAGCAATAACAAAGAAGCAATGATTGCCGGTGCACAAATTGTAGGAATTAGTCTGTTGGTAGTTTTGCTGTTGGTGCTTGTTTTGTTTTATTTGCTGGATTATTGGGTTATTCGCCCATTGCAAAAACTCATAGACGTCAGTAACAATGTTTCTGCCGGAATTTTTGCCGACCGTTTACCGGTACAAAAAACAGCATTGTTGCAAGATGAGTTTGATATTTTGTATACCACATTTAATCAAATGCTTGACAATACAGAAAAGAATATTGAACAAACGCAAATCAGAGAAAAATTTTTGCAACAACTTATAGATGCCATTCCGGATGGAATAAGGGTGATAGATACAAATTATAATGTAGTAATGGCAAATCGGGCGTTTTATAGTGTGCTGAAACTAAATGAAAGCTGTGTGGGGCAAAAATGTTATAAAGCGTATGGTTTTGCTTGTGACGGATGTCCTCGCAGTCGTTATAATTGTCCGATAAAATATATTCAATCGGCGCAAAAAGAATTTCACGCCATTCACGAAGTTGAAAAAAGACCTCTTTACGTTAATGCTGATAAACTGAGCTATGGAAGCGGTGAAGAAGAATATTATATTATTGAAGCTATTCACGATTTGAGCCGCGATGTACGCTTTTCGCACCAACAAAAAGTATCATCATTAGCGTTTCTTTCAACCTCTTTAGCGCACGAAATGAAAAATAATCTCGGAGCTATTCGTATGATTTTAGAGGGAATTTTAGATACAACATATAAAAATTTGCCAGATGACGACGAGCAGAAAAAATATATGTTGATGGCACATAAACAACTGGTGGAAACCATTCAAACACCGGAAAGATTGCTGAAACTTGCACAATATTCCGAACAAGATATCAGCGATATAGATGTAGGTAGTGCAATCAGAGATATGATGTTGATGATAGACTATGATGCCAAGCGGCTCGGAATTGCGGTGGAAACGTCAATTGAAAAAAATCTGAGTTTTGCCGGCAATGAATCGGAATTCAAAATGATTATTTTAAATTTAGCGCAAAATGCCATAAAAGCAATGCCGGACGGGGGTACGCTGAGCGTGAGCGGACGAACTGTAGGTAAAAATGCGGTTATTATACTAAAAGATAGTGGCATAGGTATTGAAGCCGAACAAATTCAGCATATTTTTGAACCGTTTTATTCGGCCAATACCAAAGAAAAAAGCTCCGGGCTGGGTTTGGCGATTGTCAGCAGTCTGGTCGAAAAAGCATCAGGAAAAATATCTGTAAAAAGCAAACCTAACAAAGGCACAATATTTACCCTTAAATTTCCGCTCAAGCAATCGGTAAAGCGTCGTAAAAAATCATAATTCGCACGGACCTATAATATCATTATCAAGCCGCTTTTCTAAAATTCCATAAGGGTCTTGATGAATCAGTACTTGCGCCTGCGGATAGATTGCCGCAATTTTATTTTCAGCCTTTTCAGATAAACGATGTGTGTCATAAAGAGAAAGGTTGCCATCAAACTCTAGATGAATTTCAATGAACAAACGATTGCCCGAAATCCGCGAGCGAAAATCGTGATACCCCATAATACCGTCGGTTGACATGACTGCTTGCAATATAGTACTTTTTGTTGCTGCATCTATTTCTTTATCGGTTATTTCTTCAAGTGCGCGCTTGGCAATTTTTTGCGCTGTTAGCAACAGGTATATCGAAACCATAGCTGCAGTCGCCATATCTGCCCACTGCCATTGTCTGTATTTTACGGCCATTAGAGAGAGCAAAACCGCGACATTTGCTACCAAGTCTATGACATAATGCTTATTATCTGCCTCTATGGCTTGAGAATTGATACGGCGTATAACATACTTTTGCAATATAATCAATGCCACAGTAAGCATCAAACTACAAAGCATAGTCCAAATTCCGAGTGACATATATTCTAATTCTACCGGATGATATAGCCGATACGTTGCATCATATAAAATAAAGCACGCCGAACCGCTGATAAATGCCGCTTGCAATAGTGCGCTAAGCGCCTCAGCTTTACCATAACCGTAGCGATGGTCACACGTTAGGGGCTTGTCGGCATAAGTTACGGCAATAAGAGTTATTACTGAAGAAATAACATCAGCCAAGCTGTCTGCCATAGACGAAAGCATCGAAAGCGAACCGGTCATAAATGCGGCCGCACCTTTAATGAGAGTCAACACAAAAGCTGTACAAACACTGGCGCAGGCAGCAATATTTTTTAAGCGATGCGCATTTCTGAAATTATTTGATAACGTCAAGCAACTTCTCCATTTTATCGTTTTCTATCACGCACGCTTTACCATTTAGATATTGCTCTAACATTTTTAAATGCGGATTTTTGTTTTGCGCACCGAAAGAATACACGGCATAACTGAGCCTTTCTTTTTGATGCAGAGAAAGTTCCACCGTATCTCCGCCTTCAATATTAAAACGAATTGCGGCCTGTGCCGGTATTTGCGGATTTTCTATAATTTCTTGATACGGAGTGTTTAAAAGCATACGCATCAGACTTGCAAGATATTCTTCCCGATACGGATTGTCTGAATCAACTGTCGGTCTGCCAAAACGTAAATCCCACAAATGAGAATAAGTCCAGTTATGCCAATCCAAATCCATACTTACAAAATCAGCACTGATTTCCCATACTTGAAATTGATTATCTTGCCGTATGTATGCTGCTTTTTGTCCGCGACCGATATCAATATTTATATCTCCCAAATTAAAACTAAGCACGTCTTGCTCGGCATTTTTAAAGGTCAGTTTAATTACATCTGAATTTTCATCTTCTATCGGCAATAAATTAAACATTGCCAGATTTTCCGCCTTATTACTTTTACGAGCAAAGTAGCGTGCATCAGCCACCGTTGTCAACAAACGGCGGATTCGTTCCTGATATACCGGCAAATACGGCACTTCTTTCAAGTTCCAAATACCATCCTTAAGTTCAAAAGTGAGTTGTTGCTTATTGGTTTTTAAAATAACAGTATCAACAGAATTTAGTTGCTCAGCAAATTGCGGAAACACAAGTTTGTTGTCATAAACGTCAATACTGCTGCGATTGACAGCAAAAACCGAAAGCACGGACATAAGAGTTAGCAACAAAGCACCAATACTCAATATAAGTAATTTCCTATTAAAGCCAAAGGATAAACACCAACTGTTGCGCCGTTTGATTATTCGCCACAACAGTAGGCATAAAACAACCATAACAAAAATCAGCGGTAACAACCAAATATTCAAAAAAGCAATTCTTGCCCCGATAATGCTGATTTTATGATTTGCCTGAAAGCGTAATTCACTCAGGCGCTGACGAAAATCATCAAGCTGCCGCCTAATCTTAGAAATAGCCGCTAACTCGTCCGGTGTAAAGTTTTCACGATTTTCGACTTCTTTTTTTGCCCAAACTTCTTGGATACCGCGTTTGGCAACGTTAATTTCTTCAAAAATTCTATTTTCTTCCTGTTTGTATTGCAAAGCGTTAAGGCGGCGTAAAATTTCAATTCCGCCGAAATTACGGTCTTGGGCTCGTTTGCCGCGCAATCCGAGTAATGCCGTATTTCCGGTAAGATAATCTGCGGCATTTAATAAAAAGTTAGCATTATCAAACACTGCGGTAACATATTCACTTTCGAGCAGGTGTACTTTTTCCATCCAGAAACTGTCATATAAAAAGTCCGAATCAGTCACCACTATCAAATCGAATTTGCGGTCTTCTTCTAAGCCGATAACTTCTGCCGCCAGAATTTTTTGATTTCCGTCAGTTGCAAAATCTTTAAGCAGTTCTTGTGGATTAACGCCGTCTGCAACTGCATCTGCCGACACCAGTTCAGAAATTTCTCCGGCGCGCAGCAACGGATAAAATATAATGCGCTTTTCATTATAGGCGTCCATATTCGGCATAACAATCGACGCTGAGGCAAACATAATTTCGTGCAGATTTTGGGTTATCGGATGTGCGGGATTCATATCCTGATGGCGAATTTTAAACTGTATAACATCTTGAGAAAAGACGGGATTTTTCGCATAATCGGTAGTGGCATCTACGGTTACGGAGTTTTGTAAATCCGCTACTACATAATGCGGATAAAGTTTGATTCGCCAAAATTGTTCAAGCTCTCCAATATCTGAAGCTTCTAATCTGCCGGTAGCCGGCGCATAAAGACGTGATGCTTCATTTGCAGGATCCAACACCAAAATAATCTTGCCGTTGTTACGCGAATATTGTTTAATTTTTTCAATCATTTCTTTTGACAAATCGCGCGGATAGAGCAACAGTAATACATCAGGCTGGTGCTTATCAAAATCCGCCGGCTCCAGTATTTGATGCAATTTATAATTTTTTTCAAGCAAAGAAATTATCTGCCACGGGTCACTCATAATCATCTGTCCGCCCAGTGAACTCTGTCCGAACAGCGGCAAACTGCTGATTATACCCATTGTTTTAGGTTGATGATTAAGCTCATATATTTTGGTGGTGATATCTTGTTCCAAACGACCGTACTGAGCCTGAGCAAAAAACGGAATAACTTCTTTGTTTTGCAGCGTGTCTTCTACCGTAAGCCCAAACAAAGCCGTTTGATTTAAGTCTATAAGCGGAATAGGCTGTAATCCGTCAGAAATAGCGATATCTTCTTCGCGGTCCAAGAATTTAGGATAATAAATTTTATAGTCAAATTTGCCTTGAGAAGCACTTTTATATTTATGCAATAAAATCCTAATTTTATTAAACTGTTCGCGCAATTCAGGATTACGCTGCTCCAAAATCGGTGAAAAATAAAGTTTTGCCAACACCGGCTCCGGTAGTTTTTTCAAAATATTCCGTGTACTTTCGGTTAAGGTATAATTTTTTTCGGCAGTAGCATCATATTGAATATTTGCAGTCCAACTGTTTGCCAATACATTGACGGAAAAAAACATAATCAGCAACATCAGCCACGCAAATATATTATATGCTTTGTTACCGGAATTAAGCCAACCTGAATTTCCGGCCGTTTTGACATTAAGTATCAGTATAGTGGTAAAGAGGCAAAACACAATCAATGAGCCAAAAAAGATAATATCGCGCAACTCAACCAAGCCATAGGTAATGTTATCAAAGTGGGTTAAAAAGCTAAATGAAGCTACAACATCGACCAACGTTGCCGGCATAAATATTCGGCAAAATGCCAAAACATATTCTATTCCGCTCCAGAAAAACAGTAAATTGGCAATGACCGCTAAAACCAGAGCTATAATCTGATTTTTAGTCAACGCAGACATTGTTTGCGAAACGGCAAGCATTGCTCCCGCCAATAAAAAACTGCCGCAATAGCCGATAAAAATTGCAAAATTATCCGGTTGTCCGAGAGCGTTAATCGTCAGCCAAAACGGAAAAGTCAGCATCAATGCCAAACCGCAAAACAGCCACGCCGCTAAAAATTTTCCCAGTACCAGTTGTGTAATCGAAATCGGCTGTGTAACCAGTTGCACAATGGTTTTACTATGAAATTCTTCTGCCCACAGACGCATGGAAATACCCGGAATAAACAGCAAATATAACCACGGCTGAAACATAAAAAGTGATTGTAAATCAGCTACACCTCGATCAAAAAAATCTCCGAAATAAGTAGCAAACGAAGCGTTTAACAGTACAAAGCAAAACAAATATACATAGGCGAGCGGCGATACAAAATAGCGAATCAGCTCATTTTTGGTAACAGTTATGATTTTATGCATGGGCATTCTCCTGTGTGGTAAGTTTACGAAACGCCTCGGCAATATTTTTTGTTTTCGTATGTTTCAAAATTGTTGCCAACGTGCCGTCCGCTTTAATTGTGCCGTGGTCTAAAACAATGATACGGGTACAAACATTTTCAGCTTCTTCAAGCAAATGAGTGGAAATTACAATGGTTTTATCCTTGGACATTTGTTTAATCAGCTTACGGATATAATCTTTTTGATTAGGGTCTAATCCGTCGGTAGGTTCGTCAAGGAGCAAAATCGGCGGATTGTTCAGAATACTTTGCGCAAATCCGACACGACGCTGATATCCTTTGGAAAGAGTTTCTAGTTTTTGTGTCATAACATCGGTAATGTTGGCAATTTCTGCAACTTTTTGCACGGCCTCTTTTTTTTGGTTTTTAAGCTCGGCCATATAGCACAAAAAACGCTTAACACTTAAATCAGCGTATAATGGCGCTCCTTCCGGTAAAAAACCGATGTTTTCTTTAGCAAACATAGCGTTATCGGCAATATTTTTGCCTAAAATTTCTATTGTGCCGGAATCCGGCGCCAAATAACCGGCAATCATATTCATCAGTGTAGACTTTCCGGCGCCGTTAGGTCCTAAAAGTGCAATAATATCACCGGCAGAAGACGTAAAGTTAATATTATCGGCCGCACGAATTTTACCGTAATTCTTACATAAGTTTTGTATATTTATAGTTTTATTTGCTTTTTTCATAAATTTCTCCTCCGCTCATCGGCTCAAAAGCTCCGGTTGTTGTCGGGTATGTCAGCGGCAAACCATATATCCGCCGTACGGTGTTAAATGCCGTAGATTGCGCTCCAAAAGCTGTAAGTTCCGGTTCAATTTCCGTAATCGGCAAAACAGCACGCGGCGCAAAGTTTTGTTTGATAAAACGCAACAATGTCGGATTTTTGCATCCCTCTCCGCCAATGAAAATATTTGTCGGTATTTTAGGTAAAAAGTCAAGTGCTGCCTGATAAACGGCTTCAGCAATAAAAGCGGTGGCAGTAGCGGTACCATTTTCTAATGAAAGTCCTTCCAAATGCTCTTTTTTTTCGGAAAAACACATTACGTCAAGAGCTTTCGGTGGCTGTTTATGTAAAATTTTGTGCCGCAAAAGCTGAGAAACAATTTGCATATCTGCTTTGCCGATAATGCCTAATTTGCCATTATAATCGGTCAACATATTGGCGTGGCGGAAAGTCCAATCCTCTATCATAGCTGTGCCGGGAGCACAGTCAAATGCTTGTATCTCTCCTGAATGTCCGAGATAAGTCAAACTTCCGGTTGCATCTATAATTATAAACAATGCTGGCTTTTCGGTTCTTTGCCCCAAATAATTGATAAATGCGGCACATAATGGCGAAGCCTGCCCACCGGAAAGTAAATCCGCCCGATGAAAATGAGTAATAATATTTTGCTTTAGTGAATCCGCCAAAACACGCCCATCTTCAAGCTGATACGAACATTTTTCTGCCGGATTGCTGAATATGGTCAAGCCGTCAATACCATAGCAATCGACTTTTTCTCCGGATGCAAAATTTTGAATACATTCGGCATAAAAACAGCTTATTTTTTCGCGCATTAATTGCACTTGCGGATTGGTTTTCAATTGGGTATAGCTCCAACTGCGATGCGCTAATATGGTTCTGATATTTGCGCACAAATCTTCCGGATATTCCACCGTCTGCGTTTTGATATAATGCTGCACATCAATTCCGTCGGTTGCAATAAGTGCCAAATCAACCGAATTGAGAGAGGCATTGCCATATACACCGAGTGCATTTAAACTTTTTATAATCATTAAAAATCAAATCCTGTTGCAATAATAAAATATTATGCTACTATACGTTAAAAATTGGTATAAATACAAAACAGAGAGGCTACAATGTCAGAATTTAAGTCGGAATTCTTAAATATTATGAACGAACGCGGTTTTTACAATCAATGCACCAACATTGAGGGATTTGATGCATATCTGTATGAATGCGAAAAATCGGGAAAGCCGGCGGTCGGTTATTTAGGTTCCGATCCGACGGGTGACAGTTTGCATGTCGGGCATATTGTGCCTTTGATGATGCTGCGCTGGTTTCAAAAGTGCGGACATAAACCGCTGACCTTAGTTGGCGGGGCAACGGCCAGAATCGGCGATCCGTCCGGAAAAGACAAACTTCGTCCGTTTTTAGATGAAGAAACATTAGCCCACAATACCAAGGGCTTAAAAAAATCATTTTCGAAGTTTTTAAAATTCGGTGATGGTGCAACCGATGCCGTTATGGTTGATAACTGGGATTGGTTTAAAGATATTAACTATCTGGCTTTTTTGCGTGATATCGGCACTTGCTATTCGGTTAACCGTATGCTCACAATGGATAGCGTTAAGAGCCGCTTGGAGCGCGAACAACCTATGTCTTTTTTGGAATTTAACTATATGCTCGTTCAGGGCTATGATTTTTGCGTTTTATTGCAAAAATATAATTGCCGCGCGCAGATTGCCGGTGCCGACCAATGGGGCAACATAACTTCCGGCACTGAGTTAGGGCGTCGCCGCTATGATACGGAATTGTTTGGTTTTACCAGTCCGATTATCACGGATTCCAATGGCAAAAAAATGGGCAAATCTGAGGGCAATGCTGTTTGGATTAATGAAGAAAAGTTGCCGTCGTATGATTATTATCAGTATTTTAGAAACATCGGTGATGCCGAGGTTGGCAAGTGCTTGCGTATATTTACGGATTTGCCGATGGACGAGGTGCGCCGCTTGGAACAATTAAAAGACAAAGAAATCAATGAGGCGAAGAAGATTTTAGCCTTTGAAGCAACTAAAATATGCCGCGGCGAAGCAGAAGCAAAATCGGCACAAGAAACGGCAATCAAAACTTTTGAACAAGGCACGGCCGGTGATGATTTGCCAATGCTTAGTGCCGACTTGAATGCCGGAATAGGGGTTTTGGAGGCGTTTTTGCAAATAGGTTTTGTTGAAAGCAAAGGCGAGGCACGCCGTTTGATTAAACAAGCCGGCTTAAAAATCAACGGCAAACCGGTTACAGATGAAAATTATGTAATTACAACAGCAGATATAGTTGATGGCGCAGTCAAAATTGCACAAGGTAAAAAGAAATTCGGTTTGATAAAATAGCATTCCGGTAAAAAGTTATCAAAAGTTGCAATAGCTGTCGGCAGCAAGTAAAGCTGCTCCGATGATCCCGGCGTTTAATCCGTATTTTGCCGGTTTTACCGCGGCCGGATTATGCGGTTGCAAAAATTTTAAAGCTGATGAAACTTCTGCATAGTCCACAATTTGGGATAAACTGCCGGAAAGTACAAAAATTTCGGTATCAAATAAGCCATTTAATAATTTTAATCCGGCAACAAGATTTTCCTGCCATTCTGAGTAAGCTTTTTGGGCATTTAAATCTCCGGAGCAAACAAGCTCATAAATTTTAAAGCAATCGCTTTCACCAACATTATATTTTTCACTAAGACGCTTTAAATCGCGGCCGGAAAACGGAAAGCTAACTTCACCTGCTGCTCCGCATTTGCCGCGTAAAATCTGACCGTTGCAAATAATTCCACAACCGGTATCTGTGCCTAAAGTCAGCATAATACCATTTTGCACATTTTGCATATTGCCGATTTTATATTCGGCGTACAAAGCGGCATTGGCATCATTTTCGACAATATACGGAGTTTTGAATACTGAGGAAAAATCAATATTTTCATAACCGCTTGGCAAATTGTTAGGCTTTCCTTGCAATTTGCCGGAAAATACAATACCGGCGGTGGCAAGCGCGGCACAATCATATACAAATTCTGCGCTTATCTTACAAAAAAGACGTCTGATTTCATCGGTGGTTTTCGGGGTTGGCACAATTTGCGGCTCTGATAAATATGTGCCGTTTGCATCAAATAAAGCATAAGCAATCTTGCTGCCGCCAACATCAAAAGAAAGTATGCACATTTTACATCTCCTGTTTTTCGTTATAGTAAAACAAAAAAACAGTCCGCCGTCAAGACAAACTGTTTTTTGTAGCAAATCAGAGAGTTATTTATGGGCAAGTTCAATCATTTCATTGCAATAGCGCAACCTAAAATTAAAGACAAATGCCCACTCAGTTCCCAACGGAATAATAGTGGTAACACCATATTCAAAATCGTCAGGATAGTCACAAATACTGCCGGTAACCAAGGTAAGATAACCGATAATTACCGTCGTTTGCTTACTTTTTATCTCCCAACCGACAGCGAGAGCACCGGTACCAAACAAACACGGAGTACAGACTACTTCCTGATTAAAGTGCTTTTCCGCCACTTTTTCCACATACTCTTTTGCAAGCAGATTGGCGTTAATTTTAACCTCTGCTCCGACCATTGAAATAAAATCAACTTTTTGCATATTTATAAATATATTTAGAGTGAAATAATTATTGCAACCTAATAATTGATAAAACAGAGGTTAATATATACAGATATTATGAAAAATCAAGTAATTTGATTATGGTACTTGATTTTTGTAAAAAGATGGTGTACATTGCCCGCAGTTTTAATTAAAAGAGAAAAAGATGAGCTCGTTTTACATATCGCACATTATCAATATTATCCCTTAGGGGATTAGGGCATCTTTTACATAAAATCTTTTCAAAAAAATCTGGAATAAACAATTTCTATTTAAATTTAAGGTATTAAAAATGACGAAATACTATGCTGAAGTGAAGGCAAAGCCTGACTTTGTCGAATTAGAAAAAGAAGTCTTAAAGTTTTGGGACAAAGATAATACGTTTGAAAAATCCGTACATAATCGCGACGGCGCCGCCGAGTTTGTGTTTTATGACGGACCGCCGTTTGCTAACGGAACTCCGCACTACGGACATATTATGGTAAGCTATGTTAAAGATGTGGTGGCGCGTTTTCAGACTATGAACGGCAAAAAGGTAGAACGCCGTTTGGGTTGGGATTGTCATGGTTTGCCGGCCGAAATGTCTGCCGAGAAACAGCTTGGTGTTTCGGGACGCAAACAAATCGAAGCCTATGGGGTGGAAAAGTTTAATGATTTTTGTCGCAAAGATGTACTGAAATATTCCGGTATTTGGGTAGAAATGTTTAAACGTATCGGACGCTGGGTCGACTTTAATCATGACTATAAAACAATGAATCTGTCGTTTATGGAATCTGTAATTCATAACTTCAAAGCACTGTATGACAAGGGATTGGTTTATGAAGATTATCGCGTGTTGCCGTATTCGTGGGCGGCGGAAACTCCGCTGTCTAACTTTGAGGTTAACCTCGGTTATCGCGACAAAACGGATAATGCAATTACGGTAATGTTTACGCTCGAAACGGGCCAGAAAATTCTGGTTTGGACCACTACGCCGTGGACTTTGCCGTCAAACCTTATGTTGGCGGTGGGAAAAGATATTGACTATGCGGTAATGGAAGAAGACGGACAGCAGTATATTATTGCGGTTGCGCGCTTAGGGAACTATAAAAAACAACTGGAGCATGCAACACAGATTAAGACAATTAAGGGCAGTGACTTGCTCGGTTTGAGTTATAAGCCGATGTTTCCGTATTTTGCCGACTTAAAGCAAAAAGGTGCGTTTAAAGTGCTTTCCGGCGAGTTCGTATCAACCGAAGACGGTACCGGTGTGGTGCATATTGCACCGGGATTTGGTCAGGACGACTTTGAAGCTTGCCGCACGTACGACGAAAATTTTCCGGTGGTTTGTCCGGTTGATGAGGCAGGAAAGTTTACTTCTGAAGTCAGCGATTATGCCGGACAACAAGTATTTGATACCAATGAACCGATTATGCAGTGGCTCAAAGCCAACGGTTTGCTGGTGAAAAAAGAACAATATACGCATACTTATCCGTATTGTTGGCGCACTGATACGCCGCTTATTTATAAAGCGATGAGTTCGTGGTTTGTTAAAGTTACCGATTTTCGTGACGAAATGGTGGCTAACAATCAGCAAATTAATTGGATTCCTTCGCACATTAAAGATGGTCGTTTCGGTAAATGGTTAGAGGGCGCCCGCGATTGGTCAATTTCGCGTAATCGCTTTTGGGGTACGCCGATTCCGGTTTGGAAGTCAGATAATCCGAAATTTCCGCGGATTGATGTGTTCGGTTCGTTGGAAGAAATTAAGGCGGCAACCGGCGTAACTGTGGAAAATTTACATAAGCCGTATATTGATGATGTGGTTTATCCGAATCCGGATGATCCAAGCGGAAAAACAATGATGCATCGTGTCAGTGATGTGTTTGACTGTTGGTTTGAATCCGGTTCGATGCCGTATGCGCAAATCCACTATCCGTTTGAAAATAAAGAGTGGTTTGAAAATCATTTTCCGGCGGACTTTATTGTGGAAGCAATCGACCAAACCCGCGGTTGGTTCTATACGCTGACCGTGTTGTCTACCGCTCTGCACAATCGTCCCGCATTTAAAAACTGTATCTGCACCGGTTTGCTGATGGCTGAGGGCGGGCAGAAACTTTCCAAACGCCTGAAAAACTATCCTGATCCGAACGAGATTTTGGAGACTGTCGGTTCGGAAGCTTTGCGTTGGTTTTTGGTTTCTTCGCCGGTGTTGAAGGGCGGCAATGTGGCAGTGGATAAAGAAGGCAAGGAAATTGCCAAGGCCTCGCGTTTGGCTATGATTCCGCTGTGGAATGCTTTCTACTTCTTCACGCTGTATGCCAATGCCGAAGACTATAAAGCAAAGGAAATTTCCGCATCGAGTGAGGCAATGGATAATTATATTTTATCTAAGCTTAAAACAATGGCCGAAAAGTTGAAACACGGCTTTGAAACATATGATATTGCCGAAGTTTGCAGCGAAACGGCAACATTTATGGAAATTTTGAATAACTGGTATATTCGCCGCACGCGTGAACGTTTTTGGCGAGGTGATGCGCAGGCTTTTGATACGCTTTATACCGTACTCGTTAATGTTGCCAAATTGACGGCGCCGGTTATGCCGTTCATCTGTGAATATATTTATAAAAATCTGACCGGCGGCGAATCCGTACACTTATGCGATTATCCGAGTTTGAGCGATATTAAATCGGATGAAAAACTGGTGGCGGAGATGGATTTTGTGCAGGATTTATGTTCAACCGGCAAATTTATCCGCGAAGAAAAGAATCTGCGCAATCGTTTGCCACTTGCAAGTTTGACGGTTATCGGGGCAACGCTTTCTCCGGAGTATCAGGAAATTGTTAAAGACGAACTGAATGTTAAAGAAGTGCGTTTTGATGATAATTTGAGCAATTACGCCACTAAGAGCGTATATCTTTATACGCCTCTTTTGGGTAAGACTCTCGGCAAAGATATGGGAGCGGTGATGGCTGCCTATAAACAGGGTAATTGGGTACTGAACAACGACGGCACTTTATCTATCGGCGGTAAAACGCTGACCGATGATTTATTTGAAGTGCGTTTGGATATGAAAGACGGTGTTGCCGGACAGTCGTTTGCCGACAATAAAGCAGTGCTGACACTTGATACCAACGTTACCGCTGCATTAAAACGCGAGGGTATGGCGCGTGACTTTGTACGTTTGGTGCAAACTCTGCGCAAAGATAAAGACTTTAACATATCTGACCGTATCGAGCTCAGTTATTCTACCAAAGATGAAGAATTGGCAAAGGCTTTACAAGAAAATCAATCCTATATTGCCGAGCAGGTTTTGGCAATAAAGGTTGTTTCCGATTGTAACGGCGGTACTGAAGGAGAAATTGAGGGTATTGAGCTGTTTTACGACGCAAAAGTAGCTTAATATATTGCTTTGGTTCACATAATTTGCAAGCATAAAAAAAAGCATCCGGTCTGCAAAACTGTACCGGATGCTTTAAGTATACCTGAGAATGTTCAGGCGGTGATGATTTCCTGCTGTAAAGCCATAACCGCTTGCTTAATCTGTTTGTCAGACTTCTTCAGTGCATCGCAAGCGGCAATGAACTGGTTCTTAAACGAGGTCTTTTTCTTGCATTCTCTGGCCAGATAGCTCTTGCGGAGAGGAACTTTCTGACTGGTTGAAATCACTAAATCTTTGATTGCCTGCTGCAAGCCATATCTCTCGATATCACCTCTAAATTTCACGCAGAAATCATGCTCTAATTTTTGTTTTTCCATACTGAAAATTTTTGAATAAAAATACACTAATTATAAAATCGATAAAAAGCAATATAATAGCTTTTACTGCAAATTGCAAGCCTTAAATAAAAAAATTACAAAATTTGATTGACAATATAGATTTTTTATGCAATTTTCGGATAAACATTGTAATGCGCTCTTAGCTCAGCAGGATAGAGCAACAGCCTTCTAAGCTGTGGG